>JAZNVK010000254.1:0-8780 GCA_045592805.1 Faecousia sp. | reverse complement strand
AGAGGGGTAAGGCTCGACGTAGACTATGTCGTTGATAGGTCAGGGGTGTAAGTGTGGTAACACATTAAGCTGACTGATACTAATAAGCCGAAAGCTTGACCTACAAGAGGAAGCAGGCTCGGTTGCAAAGTCAAAGACGTTACAGAGTTCATTCAATGTTCAGTTTTCAGGGTACATCTCCTGAATAGTTGGTGTTGATTGCGGTGAGGGTCCACCTGTTCCCATCCCGAACACAGAAGTTAAGCTCACTTGCGCCGACGATAGTTGCCGGGCGACTGGCCGTGAAAATAGGTAACGCCAACACTTAAACCTCCGTCTTCGACGGAGGTTTTTCTTTTTTGTGTGTTGCAGATTTGGTCTCTTTGTGATATAATAAGTCATATTATATTGTGGGGGAAAGAATGATGAAATTGCAGAATTTGCGCTGCCCCAATTGTACTGGAAAGTTAGATATTAATATTGATGGAAAAGAGTACATTTTCTGCCCGTATTGTGGAGATCAGTTTTATATAGGTGGAGAGAAACGGGAGTATACAATTAACAAAAACATAAGTATTAATAAGGTTTCGAAGGAAACACGACACTATATTGATGAAGCAGAGGTAATTAGAGCAAGTACAGCTGATCGAGAATCTAAAAATTCGTGGAAATGGTTTATTGGATTAATTGCTTTTTTCGCGGCTATAGCAGCATTTTGCTTTTTTATGGCAGGAACCGAAGATCGAGCAGCAGCGAAAGCTGAAAAAGAAGGCAAAATATCTGCTGGTAAATACGAGGATTACGAAGGTGAAGATTATGCGGCTGTTGTTGAGCAATTGAAATCCTTCGGTTTTACGAACATTTCTTGTGTTGATTTAGATGATTCCGGAGTCCTTTTTTGGAGGGATGGAAAGGTAGAGAGCGTGTCGATTGAGGGTGATACGACTTTCTATAGTTCTGATTACTTTTATCCAGATGTTGTGATAGTGATAACATACCATTGATACTCTTTTTCTGGTATTTCTTCATTTATACACAGTTGGATATATGAATCTTATAGTGCTAAGACAATCGTTGTCTACTCTCTGTGAAAATAGGTAACGCCAACACTGAAAACCTTCACAGAAATGCGAGGTTTTTCTTATACTACGGGAGGATTATTCTTTTGAGGTGACATTTATGCAGACAAGGAATAGGAAGATTATTATTCTGATCGCTGCTGTTTTTTTGATGGTGGCTGTCACATTTTCTGTGCGGTTTCTGAAATTTTTACCCTCTGGTGGGCAGCGGATCGCCGGATTGGTTAGCCTGAATTTGCTCAATGGGGCGGTGGCGCTGGTTGCTTTACGGCTTTCCGGGTTGAAGGTTTGTCTTGATTTCCGCAATTGGAGACAATATGTCATAGGTGTGGGGCTGGCGTTGTTCCTCAGCTTGTGCATTGCGGTGATCCCTTCGCTTTTTGGGCTTTACTTGGTAGGCGAGGGGACAGCGGTTTCTCTGACGGAGCTTTTGCAAGATTTTTTCTTCTATTTGCTGGTGATCGGTCCGGTGGAAGAGCTGATGTTCCGTGTGTATTTGCAGGAGCTGTTCATAGATTTTCTTCCTCAAAAGAAATGGTTGGGTGTTGTACTTGCTTCGCTGCTGTTTGGCCTCTTCCATTGGATCAACGGGAACTGGGTCCAGGTGATTTTTACCTTCGGGATCGGTCTGTATTTTGGTTTTGCCAAATATAAGCTCAAAAACTGCGGCTATACCGCAGTTGCCCTGGGGCACGGGCTTTATGATTTCTTGAACACGGTGGTCAGGATGTTTTTGATCTGACCGCAGTATGTAATATTATTCTAAGCAGGGACGACGATTTACAGGGACACCCGATGAGGGTGTCCCTTTGCTGTCAAACAGGGATTTGTCGGTCTGTTTATAAATTAATAACTAAGAGCTAAGGACTAAAAACTGAGGTGTGCCTTCGGCACGGATTTGGATTATTTCGTCCGGCAAACAGAAATTTGTCGAACGGTTTGCCGCAGCCAAAGCCACCCGTATCGGGAGGATTTTCAGGCGCTGAGTAAAGTATCAAATTACGCATTGTCATTGCGAGGCCACCTGTGGCCGTGGCAATCCGCATCCCTAAAAACCTCTGTTTTATATCAAATTCCCATATAATCGAAACATTCAGGGGAACGGATTCCCACGTCGGGCTTACGCCCTCCTCGGAATGACATGGCTTTTCGGTAGACTATTCCTCTATTGAAAAGATGGATTTAGGTGGAAGCCAACAGACCGATAAACATCTATTTTACGGTGGGGCAGCGGGCGCACACGTGGGTGCGCCCCTACGGTATCGTACGGAACTGCAACAGTTCGATAAACATCTATTTAACTCAATTCCAAATCCCATCGGCGGAGCCGATACCTCAGTTATTAGCTATTAGTCCTTAGCTACTAGCCATTAGCTCGCCGATATACATCTGCTTGACGGGATGCGGTTTTGTTGAATTTCTTTTTATTGGATTTATAAATGATGCAGGTTTTGTGTTGTGCTGCGGAGGTCTGTGTGATATACTTTAGGCAGAGAAACAGAGAGGAGAATTTCTATGAAACGCTTGCTCATAATTCTTTTGATGCTGGGAGTCTGCTTTTCTCTGAGTGGCTGCGCTCTGCTGAGCTTCAATTTAGGAGATCGCCTGCCCGAAAATTTGGAGATCCCCGTCCCAAGCGAGAATACGAAAGTGCCTGAATCACAGATGACGCTCCCCGTTACGGAGGCTCCGGAGACAGAAGCGCCCGAAACCGAGCCGCCCACGGAAGCACCCATTCCTCAGGTCACGGTCAGCGATGCCTATGTGGATACTCTGGAGTATGAAGGATGGTTCTGCTGCTACCATATTCCCAAGTTCGATATGGATTCTCCCCAAACCGAGTCTCTGAACCGTGCGATCTATATGGAGCTCTATGAATTGCTGGAGGAGAATGTTTACGAGTACCCGGAGCAGCCCTTCCTGTTTTCCATGCACTACAGCTGGGTGCAGGTGGAGAATATTGTCTCTCTGCTGGTTTATGCCCAGGCCGATTGGGGCATTGAGGTTTACAAGGTCTACCATGCCTATGCCGACGGCTCCGGTGTGGTCTCCCGGGAAGCATTGCTGGAATTCCTCGGATATACCCAGGACGAATTCTATGCCATGGTGCAGCCCAAGCTGGAGGAGTATTATCGCTCTTCTTATAGCGGCTATCCCGGCAGCGAGACCGATGAGTACTATCAGATGCAGCTGCAGAATACCATCAGCTATGAGAATGTGACCAGGGTCATGCCCTATATTTCCGTCAACGGCGAGCTCTGCTGCGTGGCTACCATCTATTCCCTGGCAGGTGCGGATGCCTATGACCGTCTGGTCAATTTAGAGGGCGGAGATGTCCCGGCACCCTCCTGTTCTGTCCATTCTTAGGCTCTTTTGTGGCTAAATCTGCGCAAAAACGGCTAAATTTACACAAAAATGTATGGCGGAAGTTTTTGTGCTATAATAATAATCGGAATATTTCCGCCCGGCATTGAACCAAAGGAGGATAACAAAATGAAAATTTCAGGAAAGCTTCTCAGCTTACTTCTGTGCCTGAGCTTGCTGCTGGGGCTGCTGCCTGCCATGGCAGCGACCACGGAGGCGGCAGAGCATGCCAATGCTGTCCGTTATCTGGACGCAAACGGCAACGAAAACTATGTCACAGAATTTACAACGGTCACTTCCACCACCACGACCCTGTCCGATGGCTGGTACGTGGTCAAGGGCTCTGTCCTGCTTATGAGCAAGATCACCGTCAATGGCACGGTGCATCTGATCCTCTCGGACAAGGCTTCTCTCTCGGTTCCGGGTGTGCAAGTGTCCAAGGACAACAGCCTGACCATCTACGCCCAGTCCAAGGACAGCGACACCATGGGCAGTCTGATCAGCACCTCTGCCACCCTCGGTCAGGCGGCCATCGGCGGCTATAAGGGCGGCAGCGGCACGCTGGTCATCAACGGCGGCGTGATCTCCGCCATCAGCACCCAGTCCTTCAGCGCCGCCATCGGCTGCGGCTCCAGCAGCGCTTATGCTTCTGCCTACAGCTGCGATCCCATCACCATTAACGGTGGCGTGGTGACCGCTTCCTCCAGCGCCAATGCGGCAGCCATTGGCGGCTCTATGAACAGCCCCGGCTGCACTGTGGTGGTCAACGGCGGTATCGTCACCGCCACGGCCGGCCGAAACGGCTCCGGTATTGGCGGCGGCCGTGAAGGCGGCGGCGGGAACTTCACCCAGAACGGGGGTATCGTCCCTGCAAATTGCGGACATTCGGATATCTCTTATCATGCGATCCCCATCGGTAACGGCGCCAATTCCAAGACCCCGGGCACCGCAACCTATAACGGCGGCATTACCTTCCTGAGCGGCGTGGGCAAGCTGAACTCCGACAGCTTCACCCTGGATCAGAAGTTCAATCTCCCTGCCGATGCCACCCTTACGGTGGAGAGCGGCAAGACCCTGACCGTTGCCGAGGGCGGCTACATTGCCATCACCGGTACGCTGGACAACCAGGGTACCATCGTCAATAACGGCGGCATTCTCAACGGCGGCACCTTTACCAACAGCGGCAGCGGCTCCTGCGGCCTCTACGCCAAGGATCACCCCGTGGTTGCCGGGGCGGACAGCTGCGCCTTCTGCGGCAGTGCCGCTGCTCCCAAGCTCTACGGCGGTGTGTACTATGTATCTTCTGCCAACCATATGTACTGGCTGGCGGAGCAGATCAACGGCGGCAGCATTACGGGCGCCTTGAATATTGAGCTGGTCAATGATATCACCATCAGCTCCGACCGACCCTGGACGCCTATCGCACAGGCCAACGGTCAGAGCAGTGTCTTTGAAGGCAACGGCCATACCATCACCCTGGATCTGGAGAGTGCAACAGCCACCTCGGGCGGCTACGGCCTGTTCTCCAATCTGAATTACAGTACTGTGAGAAATCTGGTTCTGGACGGCAGCGTAACCGCCAACACCACCGACAACGTGGGAGCCCTTGCCTCCAGCGCTTACCGCACGACCTTTGAAAATATCGTATCCTTTGTCACGGTTACCAATACCTGCACCACCGGCGGTTATGCCGGCGGCCTTGTTGGTTATTATGGCGGCAAGCACGATGCGGCCAATAACCAGTATTCCAAGCTGGTCAACTGTGCCGTCTATGCCGATGTCAGCGGCTACAACGCCGGCGGTCTCATTGGCCACGGCTGGAACGGCACTCAGTATTACGACATGACAAACTGCCTCTATATGGGCAATGTCACCGCCAACGGCGGCGCAGCCGGTGCTATTGTGGGCTACCAGGAGACGGACAGCAATACCTGCACCTTCACCAATGTGTTCTGGAATGAGACCGACGGCCTGGGCTTCTACGGTCGGAGGGATACGGAAAACCAGGTCTATAACAACACTGCTGCCAGAACCTCGGAGGAATTTGCCTCCGGTGCCATCGCCTGGGAGCTGAACGGCGGCGTCACTGACGGCAGCCAGGTCTGGTACCAGATTCTGGACGAGGATGACTATCCCCTCCTGTCCGGCCCCACGGTCTACAGCGGCTACAACCATGTCTGTTCTGACACGGAGCCCATCTATTCTAACGCAGCCAACTATCTCCGGGATACCCCCGCTGACCATACCTACGAAACCGGCTGCAGCACCACCTGCAAGTACTGCGGTGCCGAACGCACCACGGACATAGAGCACACGGTGGAGGAGCGGCAGGATGCCACTCAGCACTGGAAGTACTGCACGGTCTGCGGAGTCACCTGGGATGTGGGCGACCATGATATCCGCTGTCAGGCCAACGAAGACGGTACCCATACCTATTCCTGCACCGTCTGCGGCTATGTGCAGAAGACCGAGTATCACAATTTCGAGGACAAGGATCTGGGGGACGGAACCCACATAACACAGTGCAGCGATTGCCTCGTAACCAGGGGCGACCCTGTTGCCCATACCCTTGTCACCACCGATACCGGCGAGGGCTCCCATATTACCCACTGCGAGAACTGTACCTATACTGAGCAGTACGCCGAAACCCACTCCATGGTCTATGTGGAGCAGGAGGGCGGTACCCATAAGTATTACTGCACCGAATGCGATTATGTGGAGAAGATCACAGGCCATGATATTATTGTGGTGGACAACGGGGACGGCACCCATACGGTGAAGTGCGCCCACTGCACCTATGTTGACTCCACGGCTGCTCATCTCTTTGAATACGGTGTCTGCTGCTTCTGCGGCTGCGTGGAGCTTTCTGAGCCTGCCCAGGTGGACGGGGTCTATCAGATCAGCAATACAAGCGAGCTGTACTGGTTTGCCCAGCTGGTCAACGGCGGTACTACCGATGCCTCTGCGGAGCTGGTGAATGACATCGTGGTCAACAGGAATATTGCCGACGAGTCGCAGACCTACCGGCTGGCGACCTGGACGCCCATCGGCGCAGAGGTGGAGTTCACCGGCAGCTTTGACGGAAATTTCTATACGATCTCCGGCCTGTATGCCACGGGCAGCGCTGAGACTCTGGGCTTCATCGGCAACCTGGACGGTGGCACGGTCTCCAAGGTAGGCATTATCGACAGCTATTTTGAGACCGATATCAACAACTGCTATGTGGGCGGCGTGGTTGCCTCCAACTACGGCACGGTCAGCCAGTGCTGGTTTGACGGCACCGTTATTATCCACGGCCCCGATGCCTATTGCGGCGGCGTGGTCGGTTACAATGGCTACGAAAAGCTGACCGAAAACTGCTACAATCTGGGCGATGTCATCTGCAATTACGACGGCGAGGGAGGCGGCATTACCACCGTAGGCGGCGTGGTCGGTCATAACTTTGCCGGTACCGTTCGCTCCTGCTACAATGCAGGCAACGTCACCGAAAACTACCCCTCCTACGCTCCCTCCCGTGTGGGTACGCTGATTGGCTGTAACTTCGGTTTTGACTACACCTCTATGGGTATGGGCACCGGTTATGCCACCACGGAGAACTGCTACACCCTGTCCTCCGATATGGACAGCTACGGCTACCGTAGCATCCAGTACTCCACCACGGATATTTCTGAAGTCAGCGAGGAGAGCTTGACGAACGGCGCACTGACCTGGATGCTCAATGGCTGGAGCAGCGAGGGCGTCTGGAAGCAGACCCTGGACGAGGATCTGTACCCCGTGTTCGACGGCAAGACGGTCTACTATGACGAGGAAAACGGCAGCTATTTCAATGAGATCGTCATCATTCCCGGCGTGCCTACGAAGGTGAAGATCAAGATCGGCCACACCGTCAGTTTTGACTCCGACCTGCAGATGAACTACCGCATCAAGCTGGAGGATATCCTTGCAGTGGTTCCCAACTTTGTGACCGAGGGCGCTTATCTGGAAGTCGAGAAGAGTTGCTATCCCGTGGGCGGCGGCATCGTGACCGCAGATACTGCCGTACTCCTGCCCGACCTGACCACCGACCCCACCCGTTTGATCTTCAGTCTCCCCGGCATCCAGTCTGTGGAAATGGGCAGCGAGCTGCGGGCCGAGTTCCGCTTCTACGACTCCGACGGCAACAAGTACTACACGGTTTTGGATGTCTACTCCGTCCTTGACTATGCGGAGCTTTGCTTCGAGTACTACGATCCTGCCGAGGATGCAGAGCTCTTTACCATGCTCATCGATGCCCTGAACTACGGCTCTGCCGCCCAGAAGGCCTTCGATCGCCGTGCGGATGAATTGGTCAATGCCGGTCTGGACGCATACCAGCAGTATGCCACCACCGAGTTGTCCGCTGAGCTGACCGACGAAAGAACCTATGTGGATAACGACCGTACCATCACCGCCGTTACCGACATGGGCTTCACCGTCACCTTCGCAGACAAGACCGAGATCAATGCCAAGCTGACCATTGCCGACGGCTATACCAATGAGGACATTACCTCTGTCAAGGTTCTTAACGAAAAGGGAGAGGAAGTCGCTGTTCTCACCGACTTCACCGAGCTGGAGGACGGCAGAATTCAGGTCACCTTCACCGGTGTAAAATCCGTGAACATGCGTGATATGTATTACTTTGTCGCTTATGTAGGCGACCAGGTGGCCTCCCAGAGTGTGGGATACAGCATCGAAGCCTATGCCAGGAGCAACATTGCTTCCGATGATGCCAAGGCTGCCAACCTGGCCAAGGCCTGCATCTACTACGGCGACAGCGCCAAGGTCTACTTCGAGAGCTTGCTCAAGTAATTTCAAGCCAACGCAACAAGCGCCGTGGGAGCGGAAAAACTCCCACGTCTCTTTCTCTATATGGAAACCCTTCGGTCAAATAGATGTTTATCGGTGAGGCTAAGGACTAATAACTAAGAACTGAGGTATCGGCAGCGCAGCTGTCAGCGACGAAGGAGCGCTACAGATGCGGCGTACCCCTTGCGGGTGCTCTGCCGATGAGATTTGAAATAAAGTCAAATAGATATTTATCGGTCTGTTTGCTGCGCTTCGATAGCCCCCGTAGGGCGCGACCACTGGGCGCGCCGAGACTCGCTGCACCATCATTAGAAGCCGTAGGGGCGATTATCAATCGCCCGTGGCACTACCGTTAAGCAATACCATTCATCGATATTACAGTACAAACTTGCAACTTTGCTCCGCTGCGCGGGGCGTTCCTTTCTTGCTTCGCCAAGAAAGGAACCAAAGAAGGCGACTTGGGGGAGGCGCTCAGATTGTGCTGTGGTAACACTTCTACATTTCGGCACTACCCTCGACAGCCCAAATTCGCCC
>JAZNVK010000253.1:0-2889 GCA_045592805.1 Faecousia sp. | reverse complement strand
TTTGAGGAAGAGCTCGGTATCCACATGGATACTGTGGAAGATCCTCGCATCAGGAAAATGCTGACCAGCGTTCTCTCTATGTATGAAGACTACAGATTCTTCACCGCACCGACCTATACAAGCTTTGACAGCGATAGTGATGCATTTGAAGAAAGGTTCAAAGAAGTGCTGTCGGAGCATCGCAACAGGTATATGGAGGGGATCGATAAAATCTTCCCGGTCTCTGAGGTGCTGAAAGAATTGAGAAAGTAATTATAAGGATGCTTCGATGAAAGGAGGTGTCGTGCCTTATGTTCAAGCAGGCGCTTGCATTATGGAAAAAAGAACGCGGCAGAAAAGGAACAACTCTGCACAGCAGACTTCTGCTCTTTTTCATGCTCGTTTCCATTTCTCTTGTGCTGATATTTGCGCTGCTGCTCAGCCTATTTGGAATCACAGGCAAGGAGGCAAAGGCGGTAAAAAGCCATATCGACACCGAACTGGCAATCATCACGGACAAAATCAACGAAGATTTTGGACGGCTTTCTCTGGGCGGTATTTCTATCGCAGAAGACCTGACGGAGCGCAGCGAGGATTTCTTCGATGAGTATGGAATCACCGCTGATGAGCTATGGGAGAAACCAGAACTTCTCGAACCGCTCCTTTCGGAGTATATGAATACGCTTGTATCCACCGTCAACAACCGTTATTGCGGCGGCGCTTTCGTCATGCTGGATGCAAGCATCACCAGCAACAGTGAAACGGCAAAAGCCGGTGTGTTCATCAAAAAAACACAGCCCACAGCAACGGATGCCGTGGGCGTACAGCTCCACTATCTGCGTGGTCCCGCGCAGATCGCCCGTGACAACGGAATCATGCTGCTCGGGCAGTGGAAAATGGAGTTTGATATTACGGATCAGAACTTCTTCACAGAAGTCATGGATACAGCGAGAAACAATCCGGAGCTTGACCTGTCCCGCCTGTACTACTGGTCCGGACGAATCGTGCTGAAAGGAAACAGCGAGGCGGGTTTCCTGCTCTGTGTTCCACTGCGTACATCGGAGGGCGACGTGTTCGGTCTCTGCGGTCTGGAAGTCAGCGACCGGATGTTCAAAGCCCTTTACACACCGGAGGGCGGCAGCTTTGAAAACATTTTTACTGTCATGGCTCCTGAGTGCGAAAGTGGTCTTTGCACCTCCAACGGATTGGTCGCAGGCAATACCTATCTTACCGGAACACGATGGGAATTCGATCTTGCAGAAGAAGAAACCCACGATGACTTCCACCACTATGCTGGCGGAGAGGAGCAATACGGTGGAAAGACTGCCGGACTGCACCTATATCCCAATGGCTCCCCCTATGAGGGACAGCAGTGGTCTGCTTCGATCCTGATGCCAAAGGAAATCCTGCATACGGCGGTAAAGGGTAATGCTTCTTACTTCACCTATATCATTATCGCCCTGCTCCTGATCAGTGTGGTCGCTTCCGCGGTGATCAGCCGTCAATATCTGCGCCCCGTCAACCAAGCATTCGACCAGATCAAAAAGAGCGCATACGGCGACAGCAACGGTAATGATGTCTACACCGAGATCAGCGACTTGTTCGATTTCCTGGCGCAGAAGGATCGTGAACACGACCTTGTGCTGAAGCAGCAACAGCAGCAAATGGATGAACTGCAGGATGAACATCAAAAGGCACAGACAGAGATCAGCCGACTGGCCTATTCCCGAAAGACAGAAATTGATCCCGACAACTATCGGGTATTCCTTGATAATCTCAAAACGCTGACTCCCACCGAGCAGCTCGTGTTCAATCATTATCTGGACGGAAAGAGCGCCAAAGAGATCATGGCGATTCTGGATATCAAAGAAACCACACTGAAGTACCATAACAGAAACATCTACGATAAACTCAGTGTCTCTTCCCGCAAAGAACTACTGCGGTATGCTGCACTGATGCGCCAGGAGAAGGAGGACGGAACGAAATGAACTTGGCCGCCCGCTTGAATCAGATCATTAAGGAACAAAAGCTGACGAAAAAAGAATTTGCCGCAAGACTCAGCATTACGGAAAACTACATCTATTTGCTGACGGGGAATTCCAAAAACCGCCCTGAAACAATGGCGCATTCCCTGGCAAAGCTGATTGCACTGGAGTTCGGTTACGATGAAGAGTGGATTCTGCACGGAGTCCATAGCTCAGATTGTACAAACAATTAATAGTAGTTTGCGATGCCATATTCAAAGAAAAAGCAGAGGATCAAGTTTATCGTTACTTGATCCTCTGCTCGTTTATTTCGTTACGACTCCTTCAGCCACTGCGAGAACTCCTCAGCGGTGATCACGCCGCTGTCGCAGTCCTCTTTCTTCTGTCTGGCTTCTTCGCTCCAGGCGTAAAATGCGGTCTTGGTCAGCTTACCAGCATTGATGCGGGCGAAGCGTTTCTTGTACTCTCTGCGGTATTCCTTGAACACTTCGTCATCACGCTTGCTCTGCGTCCAGGTATTCATGGCTCCGATCTCCCGGCAGGTGCGGCCCTTGCTGTCGCAGACACGGTCACAGTATTCGGTGCTGGCCTTTCTGGTTACGGCAAAGTAGCGCAGGCAGTTCTTACACACCCGCATCTTCACCTCGCGCTTCACGCACTCGCGAACATGGAAGTCAATGAGGTCGTAAATATCATTGGGATAGAGCACCTCGGCAAACACCTTTTTGTCGACGACCTCAAAACTCATGGGCTGGGGCTGGAACTGGAAGGTATTCAAAGTATCGTTGCCCTCGGCGTTGTAATACTCCACCATCTTCTCAGACACAGACTTCTTCTCTCCGTCCACATCAAGCGCCCGTGCGATCAATCCCTTGATCTGTTTCTGCATGGTGTCGATGTTACTGCAGAGATGAGAAATCTTCTT
>JAZNVK010000252.1:0-3122 GCA_045592805.1 Faecousia sp. | reverse complement strand
GGGTTTTAAGGATACGGATTGCCACGGCCACAGGTGGCCTCGCAATGACATTGCGTAATAGGTTGTCTCTCACATAGTACGAAATTATTCCTAATACTGGAGGCTTTGGCTACGACAAACTGTTCGGCAAATTTCTGTTTGGCATAGGGTATTTGACTTTTTCTTCATACTTTGCTATATTGATTTTACTGTGAATTTTAGATTTTGGGGGTTGTTTTATGCTCTGTGTCAGTTTTCATCCGGCGGCTTCTGTGGAGGATCGGCTGCTGAAATTTGCGGTGATCGTCGCTCGATATCAAAATCAATGGGTCTTCTGCCGCCATAAGGATCGCAGCACCTGGGAGATTCCCGGCGGCCATCGGGAGTCGGGGGAGGAGATCGGACAGACCGCTCAAAGAGAGCTTCGGGAGGAGACCGGTGCAGCCTCTGCGGTGCTGAAGCCGCTGACCGTTTATGCCGTGACTCAGGATGAACAGACGACCTACGGAATGCTCTACCTGGCAGAGATTTCAGAACTGGCGCCCCTGGCCGATTCTGTGGAAATTGGAGAGATTCGCCTTTTTGATGACCTTCCGCAGCAGCTGACCTATGCCGCCATTCAGCCGAAGCTCTTTGCCAGAGCTTTGGAAGAACCGGCAATTTCTATTGAAAAAGCCACATTGAAAGATGTGAAATCGGTGGCAACTCTGGCGGCAAAACTATGGGATCACCATGAAATGGGTGAATTGGGGGCCGAATTCTCCGACTTTTTGCAGCAGGAGGATGCCGCAATTTTCCTGTGCAAAAGAAACGGCTTTCCTATAGGCTTCGCCCAGTGCGGTCTGCGCCGGGACTATGTGGAGGGTACGGAAACCAGCCCCGTGGGCTATCTGGAGGGTATCTTTGTGGAGGAAAGCTGCCGTGGCAGAGGCTATGCAAAAGCGCTTCTGAAGCATTGCGAAGCCTGGGCAAGGGAAAAGGGCTGCACGGAATTTGCCAGCGATTGCGAGCTGTGCAATGACACCAGCCTCCGTTTTCACCTGCGCATGGGCTTTCAAGAGGCCAACCGCATTATCTGCTTCACGAAAAAGCTATAAAAAGCCGGGAGATCTGAAGATCTCCCGGGTTTTCTATTATTCAATACGGAGAACCTCGTATTCCTCGGCCTCCACGGCCTGCTTCAGAACCTCGTCTTCTATGGGGGCGTTGAGGGTGAGAATGGCAGTACCCTCCTTGAAACTGACTACCGCTTCTGTCACCTGGGGCAGAGCCTCCAGAGCCTTTTTTACGTGCATCTCGCAGTGGCCGCACATCATGCCCTCGATGTGTATGGTTTTTTTCTTGGGCTTGGGCGGTTCGGCTACGGGCTGGGGCTTCTTTTTGATTTTTACCAGATTCAGCCGCAGCGCATTGCTGACCACGCAGAAGCTGGACAGGCTCATGGCCGCAGCGCCGAACATGGGATTCAGCGTCCAGCCGAAGATGGGGATCATGAGACCGGCGGCCAGGGGAATGCCCAGAACATTATAGAAGAATGCCCAGAAGAGATTCTGGTGGATATTCCGCAGAGCGGCACGGCCCAGGCGCACACCCGCCGGTACATCCTCCAGGCTGCTCTTCACCAGCACCACATCGGCCGAGTCAATGGCAATGTCGGAGCCTGCGCCGATGGCAATGCCCACATCTGCACGGGTCAGAGCGGGGGCATCGTTGATGCCGTCGCCTACCATGGCGACTCTGCCCTCCTGCTGCAGCCTGCGGATCACACTCTCCTTGCCATCGGGGAGCACACCGGAGATCACCTCATCCACGCCCACCCGTTCGCCGATGGCGGCGGCGGTACGGGCATTGTCGCCGGTGAGCATGACCACTTTGATGCCCATGGCCTTCAGATCCCGGATGGCCTGGATACTGTCCTCTTTCAGCGTATCTGCAACGGCGATGGTGCCCAAATACTTCCCCGCATAGGCAAAGAACAAAGGGGTCTTACCGGCCTCGGCCAGACTGTCGGCGGTCTGTACCGCCTGCTCGGGGACATCGATCTGCTCTCGCATAAAGCGCAGATTACCGCCCAAAATCGGTTTGCCTTCATAAACTGCCGTAAGCCCGTTGCCAGGGAGAATGCGGAAGTCCGTGACTTCCCGGGGAGCGATACCCTTTGCTTCTGCTCCCTTTCGCACGGCCTCGGCCAGAGGATGCTCACTGTCCTTCTCCAAAGAGGCGGCAAGACACAGCAGCTCCTGCGCCGTCACACCGGGAGCAGGCAGCACGTCCGTTACCGCAGGATGGCCGCTGGTAATGGTGCCGGTTTTGTCCAGGGCAATGGTCTTGACCTTGCCTGCCAGCTCTAAAGCGGTGGCATTTTTGAACAGGATGCCGTTCTTAGCGCCCTTGCCTGTGCCTACCATAATAGCCACAGGGGTGGCCAGACCCAGGGCGCAGGGGCAGCTGATGACCAGCACAGAGATGCCCCGAGCCAAAGCGTAGCCCACACTCTGACCGGCAATGAGCCATGCGACCGTAGCCACCGTGGCAATGGCGATGATCACGGGGACGAAAACCCCGGAGACCTTGTCGGCGATCTTGGCAATGGGCGCCTTGGTGGCAGAGGCATCGGAGACCATTTTGATGATCTGAGCCAGGGTGGTGTCCTCGCCCACACGGGTGGCCTCGCAGCGCAGCACGCCGGACTGATTCAGGGTGCCGGAGGAGACGGTATCCCCCTTTTCCTTGTCCACGGGAATGCTCTCGCCTGTGAGAGCGGCCTCATTGACGGCACTGTAGCCCTCCAGCACATGGCCGTCCACGGGAATGGTCTCGCCGGGGCGCACCAGGAAAATTTCGCCCTTTTGCAGGTTTTCTACAGGAACTGTCAGCTCCTTGCCCTCTCGAATGACCGTAGCGGTCTTGGGGGAGAGCTGCATCAGCGCCTGCAGGGCATCGGTGGTCTTGCCCTTGGCCCTGGCCTCCAGCATTTTGCCCACGGTGATCAGAGCCAGGATCGTACCGGCGGACTCATAATACAGCTCATGAAGGCAGTGCTTCGCTGCCTCCAAATTGCCCGAAAGCAGTGCGCCGGACATATCGAACAGCACGTAGGTGCTGTATACAAAGGCAGCGCCTGCGCCTATGGCGACCAGAGT
>JAZNVK010000251.1:0-19009 GCA_045592805.1 Faecousia sp. | reverse complement strand
GGGCCACCGGAAGCAGAAAATTTTATATTATTTCATTGTCCTCTTGACGGGTAGCGGTTCAATTATCGACGATATGCCTGAGTCTTTACCATTTTCTGCTTCTTCCGAAAAGAAACCCAAGAAGAAAACATTTACCCGTATACTCCGTGGAGTTGCCATTGCGGCTGCGATCGCCGCGTTGCTTTGCGGTGTTGCGGCTGCCTTTGGTGTTAATGTTTTTGAACGTTTTATTCACTGGGGAGACGGAACTGTGCAATTCTTTCCTGGTGCAGAATCATCTGCCGAAAGTGCCTCGCCCTCTCTTTCTGAAATGGCCTCCGTTCCTGCTTTTAAGGAACTGAGAGACAAGTTGATGGAACAGACAGATTTACCATTGGTGCCCCAAACGGATCCTAAAGACTCCTCCTTAGAAAGTCTTCTTGTTCAAGGTAATGGGGCTGAGTTTTCTGTGAATGCTTCCTACATATTTGACGAAGGTTGTATCTATTTCGAATATTCTTTCTTCTCAACATATGAGGAATTGTTTCTTTCCGTTCATCAGGCCAACAACAGTAGTCTCTCAACTTATTTGCTCAATGACAGAGTATACTATTTTATCGTTAACAACGATCAACAAAAGGTCATCTGGTTTGAAAATAATATAGAGTGTCAAATTTGGGGAGACTTCACTGAAGAAGACGCAAAGGAACTGGTGAATTCTATTCAATAGGAGCAATGGCTATGAGAGCTATAGCAAAAACTTATCTTATCTTTTTATTAATTCTTGCATGTTTGCTTGGCTGTATGCCTTCGGCTGATGCAGCTGAGGCACTAGACCCCTCCATCTCGCCCTATGCAAGCGATTATTTTAACTCATGGCGGTGCGAAGCATCACCTGCTGGCAACGGAAACATATATATTTACTTCAAGGTCACAGCAACAAGAACTATGAGCAAGCTCGGGGTTAGTAGCATCGCAATTTATAAAGAGCTTCCAAATAATGCCGGCTATACTATGGTGCACTCTTATAACAGCTATAGTACTTCCGGTCTCCTTGGCAGTGGTCTATTTGTGCATTCCTATAGCACCACATATCAGGCGGAGGTCGGGGGTAAATACTATGCATCCTTTGCGTTTTATGCAGAAAACGCAAGCGGAGGCAGCGAAACCCGCTATTATTCTACTTTAGTAATTACAGTAACATAAAGATAAACGCTACAGGCGAGGAGAAAAGGCTCCTCGCCTGTATTGATTGTTGGGTCTACATGCAATATATGTGTTTCTCTTGATAGATACGATAAACATTGGGAACACGACAACATGCTCCACCAAACAACAAAAATTATTGCTTCGAGCAATCGGAACGGTCTTGTCCGGATACATCCGTCGTGTTCCGCTTTGCTTTCAATACTGGGGTTTGTTTTTGTGTCTATATTGGTTCATAAGTCCTTTTCCGACTTGCTCGGGAAAGGACTTTTTATGTTATATGGATTTGATGAAGACCTGGGGTATTACTATGCGCCAAAGCGCAGGCGCGCACCGGATAACCCCTATCGGCTGCACAGAAAGGAGGACGGCAGCTTTTGGGTTGCCTTTACAGATGGCGCAGGCAGAGAACAGGAAGTGCAGGTAGATGCCTTCCTGTTCTCTCTTTTTAACACCTTTGAGTTAGAAGATCTGTCTCAGATGAACCGGGCAGAGAGGCATCTGGAACAGACAGAGCAGAGAGATGAGACTTTGTACCATCGTTCTTCTTCAGAGGAGATGTCAATGGAGGAGCAACTGGAGATAAAAATGCAAGCAGAAGAAATCCGGCAGAATTTCTCAATCCTGACGGATACACAACGCCGGAGGCTGTTGCTCTACTTGGACGGCTATACCTATGCCCAAATTGGGCTTTTGGAGGGTTGCTCCTACCAAAAAATACAAAAGTCAGTCTACGCCGCATTGAAGAAGCTACAAGAAAAATTTGCGAAGTAAGGGGTGTGTTCCTTTCGCGTTGTGAGGAAATAAATGAGAGGACTTTCTCGTGGACCTTGTAAATCGCATAGACCTTCAGCAAGTACGTTCCTGCTGCTGCTTACCGATGAGGGGGCAAGCCGATGGATTGATTTGTAACCCGGACGGCCGGTGGTTCCGGCCGTAGGGCGATGACAGGCAGCAGGGGGATACTTCCGTCTTGAACGCGTCACTGCATTGGGCGGCTCAGAGCGATCCTCTGGGGGATGAAAGAGCCATGAGAAAGCATCACTAACTTTCGCTTGCTGTATGCCCGGTCAGGGGTGTTGAGAACAAATATGACAACTACTATCTGGGGCAATCCGCGCCCCACGAATACAGACCTCTTGCGCAGGCAAAGGTCTGCACAGGAGGAGATATGAAACAAATAATTATTCTTTTTGAAGAAAATCTGAGCAAAGGATTCTCCAGAACCAGGCAGAAGAGAATATCCCTGTATATTGATATCCCGAACCAATGCCTGCGTCTGGATGATCTCAGCAATGAAAAAAACTGCTTTATTCGCCGCAGACATTCGGAGTTTCCGCAATTGCAACAGTTCATGGAGCAATGGACCGCCGAAGGGATCGAAGCCTCGATCCAAAGGCACTTTGACCACATTGGTCAGTATTACAATTGGCGCAAAACGGTGGGTTTCCAGGACTATGAGGTTCATTGGCAAGTGCTGATAGAAAACGATGATGGCTCCTGGGATCTGTATCTGGAGTTTGATCTGGTCTTTCCGCAGAAGCTGGAGGAGATTTACCGCGTTGCAAAGAAGCTTCGATAATTTCTTATTTTGGGGCTGGACATATAAGGCGATCTGCGGTATTGTGGTCTCAAGGAGGGATCAGAATGAAGAAAATAATATCGGTTCTCTTATCCATATGCCTGCTTCTCTGTATTGTGGCCTGTGGGCAAGAAACAGCCGAGCCGGAAGTGCCTACCCAGAGGCCGCCTGCAACATCAACGGAAGCATCCTCAGAGGCTTCCACAGAAGAAGAGGCAGTTACAACCGAGCCAGAGACTCTTTTGCCTTCGGAATCATCAGAGGAGACTGCACCTCCCACCACCGAAGAGACCGTTCCGGAAACGACAGAGCCGGTGACCGAGCAGGTTACAGAATCCTCTACTGCGCCTGTAACTGAGCCGGAGTCCTCCTCTGAGCCGGAGCAGGAAACTGTCGAAGAGACAGAGAGTGTTCCTGACGAGACGCAGGAATATATTTGGTGGGACACCGAGGAAGAGGTCAGCAGAATCTGTGAAGAATGCAACAATTACATTGTTGCAGCAGGCGGAAGCCTGGACCCCGGCGCGATGTCCTGGGCTGCTCCCCAGTATACCCACTGGATGGGAAGCAGCCCTCAGTGGCTATACACGCAAATTACCGCAGGCATTGACCAGTATCTCAGCGAAGGTATCACCCGGATGTATGTAAGCTATGAAGCGGATTCCCGGGGTGGCTATCAGGTTTATCTGATGTTTTCTATTTAATATCCAAAGAGCAGCGTCGTTTCCCTATTTGGAAGCGACGCTGCTCTTTTCGGAGAGGAGGAACAAGTTGATCAAAACAATTAAACAACTGTCGGCGGTATGTTTACTGTTGGCAGTTTTTCTTTGTGCGGCAGCACCTGTCTCTGCTGCTGACTATGTTACCGGAGACCAAGTGCCGATCTATATGGACTTTTGCATCCTGTTTAAACTCAAGGAGCGTGATGCGGCAGGATTCCCCTGGATGGCCACAAAGTATTGCTATACCATTGAGAACGGAGCTTCTTTGGCCACAGATGGAGACTGGCTCTACTGCATCGACTACTATGGCCATGCGCAGCAGGGAAAGGTCAACGCTACCGCTACCGCCTTGGATGAAACGGCAGAGTGGAACAGCTTGTCTATGACTGCGCAAAGAGGAATTACCTATGCACTGATTTACGGCGGCGCAAATTACTCCAACGAGATTTATGGATATGCGGCTACCCAGTTGATTATCTGGGAATATCAGCTGGATCAGCGGAAAACGCCGGTTGATCGTGTGAGCTTCTTTTCCGCAACCCTTGCCCAGAGTGCTCGTCTGGAAAAAGCCTATGAAGAGATCCTATCGGCCATGGCGTCTCATATAGAGGCACCGGTTTTTCCGGAAATCGTCCTGCGGGGCTACGGAGAGGAGTATGCGGTGACGGTTACGGACCAAAGTGCCGCACTGAGTAAGGACAGCTGGGCTGTTGTCAGCGGAGGAGAGAATCTCGTAGTCCGGCAGGAGGGGGACAGCCTGCACATCTATGCTCTGGAGAGCTTTCTCCAAGGAGGATCTACGGAGCTGATCTTAGAGAAGGATCTGTCAGTGGATTGCGGAAATGCGGTTTGTGTCCTGACCGGCAGCCAACGGGCGATTATTGGGACTCCACCAGATCCGATTTTTGCATCTATCTCCGTCAGGATGGAACAGCTCTCTGATCTGAAACTGATCAAGTACGCTGATGACGGTGCTGTGGGAGGAATCTCCTTTTCGGTAGAGGAGCGTATGGAGGAGAGCTATCGTTTCCTCGGCTCCTATACTACCGCTGCAGATGGGACACTGACTATCCCTTCCCTAATCGTAGGCAAGACCTACCGCTTGACGGAGGCTGTGCCGGAGGGGTACCAGGCAGAGCAGCAGGTGCAGGAGATCACCATCGCTGCCGGAGAAAACACTGTAACCTTTGTGAATTACCGAACAACGGAAGTTCTGACGATCATTAAGAAGCTCGCCCCAGGATCCACGGGCTCTGTGAGCGGAATCCAGTTCCGCATATACGGTCAGGGGAGCAAAAATGAAGTCGAAACCGTTTCTTTTACAATCGAAGCTCCCTCTGCAAAAGAAAACGGAAAGGGAATCACAATTGGCGGTCTTGCCCTGAAATCAGTAAGACTTCCCGATAACTACGCTTTACCGGTTAGGGTGACTTACAATGGAGGCGCTCTTCCGAAATCTACAAGTTTCCGCATCATTGACCAGTATGTTCTTTTCTATGACAGCACAGGAACGCTATCTCCGGGAGAGTATCGGGTCTCCTACTATATTTCCGTCCCAGCACAGGGAGATCTGATAGCGACAGTGGAAACGGAACAGGACGGTACTTTTGGCAAGGCTGTTGTAGAGCAGCTGCACCCCGGAGAGACGTACTGGATCGAGGAGGTCGTTCCGGAAGGATTTTTGCCCCAGGCGGTGCAAGAGATCACCATCATACGGGGTGAAGAGAATAGCGTAACCTTTGTCAATGAGCGAAGTCTCGGAGAGATTCGTGTAAAAAAAGAAGATCCTTCCGGCAATGCTCTGACCAATGTACAGTTTCTCTTGGAATACTCCCGGGATGGCCTTGCCTGGCATCCTGTCCGTTTCGGACAGCAGGGAGGCACCATAGGGATCTGTACCAGCACTAACTTGGTAAACGGATGCTTATCCACCGGGACATCAGGGAGCGTTCTCTTTAGTGGCTTACGCTTGGACTGCTTTTACCGCCTGACCGAGGTAAGAACAGAAAATGGAAAGACTTTACTTTTTGAGCCAGTTTTTCAAGGCAGACTCGATGAGCAAGCGACTGATGAACTCGCGATTACCGTTATCAATTCCGATGTCTTCTTGCTTCCCGCAACGGGCTGTGAGGATATTTACTATGCCGCGTTTGGCCTTCCGATTGCGGCGATCTCCCTATGCCTAAGCGTTCTGCGCTGTAGAAGGAGGAAATCGCAAGATGAAAGCTAAGAACTCTTCTTCCCACAAAGCAAATCACCACCATATCAGAAAGGAAAATTTGAACCATGAAATATACAAGAAAGATACTCGCTTTTCTTACAGCTCTTCTTCTCATCTTCAGTCTCGCCTCCGGCGTAACTGCCACTACGGCAGAAGAGGCCACCGTTGATCCGGAGCGAACCGGCTCTATCGATCTGTACAAGTATGATCTCACCGCCGCCGAAGCAGACGGTGTGTGGGACTCTTCCTATGTATCTACCGGCATTTATGACGAAATCGGCATCAATGCCATTTTGGGAGATCCGAACAAGGTAAAAGATTTGGGCAACGGTGAGGTCTCCTACGGCTATGCGCTCAAAGGTGTGGCGTTCACCTACGTCCAGGTGGCAGAGCTGCAGACCTATTCCGCCATTGTGGAAGAGAACGGAGAGGAGATTCACAAGACAATGCTCCTCTACAAAATGACAGAGGGAAAGAAAACAGCTGCCTTCCTCGATATTCTGGGCCTAAGCTATGATGACTGCTATGCTCCGGCAACGGTCCACTTCCGTGGCGCAAAGCCCAGCATTTACTGCTTTGCGTCGGATGTTCTCGTGTCCGCAATGAGTAAAGCGCTCAGCGAAGATCCCACAGCTGTGAAAAATGCAGCCGAAAGCTTCGCAAATACTTATGGTGTCGCTATGGCAGAAACGGATAGCTACGGCCATACGGAAGCCGAAGACCTGGCCTTAGGCTTATATCTTCTGGTAGAAACCGGCGTTCCTGAGATGGTAACGGCAACAACAAACCCATTTCTGCTGAGCGTTCCCATGACTACAGTTAACGGGAGCAATGCACAAAATGGCGGCGAAGAATGGCTCTACGATATTACTGTCTATCCTAAGAACGAAACCGGAAAACCCACGTTGGAAAAGACGGTTCGTGAAGCTGCGGAAGATACCGGGAAACATAACGGCTCGTCCCTGCCGGAAGACGGATATGCCCACAATGCCACAGCATCTTCCGGCGATACTGTAGAATATCAGATTATTTCCAAGCTCCCCACCATTACTTCGCAGGCTTCGTTTCTCTCGGATTACACCTTTGTGGATACTTTGTCAAAGGGGATTTCTTATGTCAGAAATGATCTCGTTTTAGAGTTCTTTACGGACGAGAGCTGTACGAACAGCATTGCCCGCTGGACACAGTCCGAAGCCTCCCCGAAGTTCGCTGTTTCCTATGTAGGTCGTGAAGACGGCGCAGAGGATATGACCATCTTTATGACAGAACAGGGGCTGGAAGAGATCAATCACTCTGTCGCAGTCTATACACCGGGACAAGTCAACGCAGGCTATTCCGATTGCTATCTGCGGATTACTTACAAAGCAACGGTAGATGGTGATACCTCTCTGACCCTTGGCGATTCAGGCAACCCCAACGAGGTACTTCTGATCTGGAAGCGTAGCAACGGCGCATACTATGACACCCTGCAGGATGATGCCCACGTCTACTCCTACGGTCTGGATCTGACCAAGCGGTTCTCCGATGAGGATGGTAATTTCGCTAACGTGGAATTCCTGCTCTTCAATGGCACCGATGGCTACTATGTCTGTGCAGAACAGGCGGAAGCAGGCGTGTACTATGTGACGGCGTTTGTTTCCGAGGAAGAAAACGCTACCCGTTTTGTCCCTGCTGAGGATGGCCACATCGTAATTCGCGGATTGGAGGATGACACATATTATCTGACCGAAGTCAAGACGGATGACGGCTATGTGCTTCTGAAGGACGATATTTGCCTGGAGATCGCTACGGCGGAGAGAAGCATCTGCGACCTTTGCGGTGAAAAGATTCTCTGTGCATCTGCGAAGGTTGACCAGAAGGAAGTCACTATGGACCCCTGGAGTGGTTCTGCCAATGCCGTTGTACTGCTGACCGTTGTGAATACCCACGGCTTTGATCTGCCTGAAACCGGCGACAACGGAACAACACTCTTTGCTGTAGGTGGCGTGCTCTTAGGCACACTGGCCGTTGGCCTTCTGCTGCTGCTTGTAATCCCCCGAAAGAAGAAGGAGCAGGGATAATTCTCTGACGTTATCCCCGGGAAGATGGCTTTCCCGGGGATTCGGAAAGGAAGATCGTTATGAAAAAAGTATTCACTATCCTTTTGGTACTTCTGTTTCTGACAGGTGCAGCCTTGGTTGCCTACCCCGCTGTCAGCGTGCACTATAATGAGCGACACCAATCTGCCGTGTATACACAGTATCAGGAGGTAATCGATGAAGCGGAGGGAGATACCCTGCGGATAGAACGGGAAATCGCAACACAGTACAACCGCCAGCTCTGTACAGGACTGTCGGTTGATGAAGCGGAAATACCGAAGTATGAGGCGATGCTCAATATGGCAGGAAATGGAATTATGGGATATATCTCTATCCCATCCATTGATATAACCCTTCCGATCTACCACGGAACCGGCGAAAGTGTATTGGAAAAGGGGGCAGGCCATATGGTAGGAACCTCCCTGCCGGTGGGAGGAAGCGGAACACATGCAGCAATCTCTGCACACACAGGTATGGCAAACAACCGAATGTTTACGGATCTCCATCTGGTACAGGAGGGAGATTTCTTTGTTCTGCAGGTTCTGGGAGAAGAGTTGTACTACAAGGTAGATCAGATTCTCACCGTTCTTCCCACGCAGATCAATGCCTTAAAGATTGATCCGGGGAAGGACTATGTTACCCTTGTAACCTGCACACCCTATGGCGTCAACTCACACCGACTTTTGGTCAGAGGCCATAGGGTAAATCCTTTGGAACAAAAGACGATGGAGCAACAGACACAGACTATGGTTATGGTTCGGGAGAGATCTACCTGGGAAGCCAAATACTTCCAAGGTATCTGGATTGGTGCTGCACTCGCTATAGGAATCGTGCTTGCCACAGGAATCATCCTGTGGCTGAAAAAGAAGGGGAAGCGGCAATGAAGAAAGCCGTTCTCTTGTTGCTGGCACTGCTGTTGCTGCTTGCGGCAGTAGGACTATTCTTCTATCCACTGCTCAAGACAAAGCAAATTCGGGCAGAAGAAAAGAAGGAGACGGAAGCGTTCTTTTCTTATATTGAGCAGAGTCAGGTCAAAGAGCCTAACACTTCTGAAGAGATAATTACTTCACAAAAACCCTTCCCGGAGCTAAAAAATGCCTGTGATCAATACAATTTTCTGCTGTTTCTGGAGGAACAACGGAGCCTGGATGGGCTTACTATGACGCAGCCTGCTCTGCAGCTAAATCAATATGGCTATGCGCAGGATGTGTTCTGCCTGCTTTCCTGCCCCTCTGTTGGACTGGAAATGCCCGTCTATCTCGGTGCCAATGAGAGCAATTTGGAGAAGGGCTGCGCTGTTTTAGGGCAGACATCCCTGCCAGTCGGCGGGGAGAATACCAACTGCGTCATTGCGGGGCACAGGAGTTGGAACGCGGCGATTCGTTTTTGGGAGATCGAGAACCTGGAAACAGGCGACCTGGTATATATCATTAACCCGTGGGGGACACTGACCTACCGTGTTGCTGCACAGAGAACCATTCTATCCACCTCGCTGGCTGCAATCAAGATACAGCCGGGGAGAGATCTATTAACCCTATTCACCTGCACCAATCCAAATTCCCATCGGTACTTGGTGATCTGTGAACGGGTAGAAACATCTACGGAGAAATAGCTATGAAACTTTCAGAACAATACTATCAGGTAGATTCCGACGGAGCCCTGCTTGTGCCCACAGATGACCTACGCAGAATGGGTCTGCATCCTGGTGATCGTGTCTGTTTCGCCTATTTAGCTGCGGAAAGTGGAGAGAATCTCTTTTCTGAGTTTGCTGTGGTTCCCGCACAGGGTGAGGAAGACTCTGCCGTGGGCCAAGTACAGATTCCGGAAGCCTTATTATCCCAGGCAGGGATCTCTCCCGGAGAGGATGTTCAAATCTTCTGCTTAGACGGTGCGTTGCTGATCTGCGGAGCAGAAACGCTTAGCTTAGAGGAGCTAAAGCTAGTTCGCCAATATCTTGCTTCCGCAAACGGTTTGACGGAACAGCTGACAGGCTGCGGAGACGAGGATCTTCTGCTGTTGAAAAAAGCTGTAGAAAGGGCGGCGGAGCTGTGAAAAAGGAGTATTACCCTATCCAGCTCGCCGGGTTTACAGTGCGGCTCTGCTTTGCCCCAAAGACCGAACAGGAAAAAGTGCGTGCCGCAGCGGAAATCCTAAGGAAGGGCTATTTGCAGCAATTCTGTGCAGGAGGTGTAAGTGGAAAAACGAGTATACTGTCTGTACCGTGTGTCAACGAAGGGACAGGTTGAAAAAGATGATATCCCTATGCAGCGGCAGGTCTGCCAGGAGTATGCGAAGGAGAGAGATTGGACTATCACCCGGGAGTTCTACGAGAAAGGCATTTCCGGTTTCAAGGTCTCTGCTAAGGATCGTGACGCTGTTCAGGAAATCCAGCGAGATGCTGCGCTGGGGAAGTTCGACATTCTTCTGGTCTTTATGTTTGACCGGTTGGGAAGAAAAGAGGACGAAACTCCCTTTGTTGTAGAGTGGTTCGTCCGCAATGGAATTGAGGTATGGAGTGCAGTAGAGGGGCAGCAGCGCTTTGACAGCCACGTGGACAAGCTGATGAACTATATCCGCTACTGGCAAGCCTCCGGTGAGAGCCTGAAAACTTCGGTGCGTGTAAAGACCAGACTCAGCCAGCTTGTGCAGGAAGGGAAATTTCGCGGAGGCGTTGCGCCTATGGGTTACTGCCTTGTGAAGCGAGGTCGACTGGGCAAGAAAAACCGCGAGCTGTATGATATCCAAATCCAGCCCGAAGAGGCGGTGCTTGTGAAAAAGATTTTTGATATCGCGGATCGCTTCGGCTATGGGGGAAGAAGTATTGCTACAGCCCTAAAAGAACAGGGCATCATAAATCCCAGGACGGGCGAACCCTTTCACTACGCAACAATCCAAAATATACTTAAAAATATTATGTACATGGGCATTCTTCGTAGTGGTGAAACCAGATCGGAGATCATTGCGGAGTTGCAGATCATTGAGCCTGCGCAGTTTGAGAGAGTGGCGGTGGGCAGAATGCAGCGCTCCAACGCCTATATGGCCCTATGCCGCCAGCCTGTAACCGATATGGTGACTATGGCAGACGGGACAGTAAAAGAGATTGAACGCCCCCTCAGTCGATGCCCGAGGAGAGTGGTTGGAAACGCACTGCTGTCAGGAAATGTTTTCTGTGGGCACTGTGGAGGGCGGATCTTTGCCACTACCGGCAGAAGAAGTCATCACGCTACCAAAAAAGTAAACGAACGAGTTCCGGTCTATAAGTGCTATAACCGTACGCAGCGAAACGGTCTCTGCAATGGGCCAACTTCCTATCGGGCACGCAAAATAGACCGGGTTATCGAGGACCTTTTTGAAGATATTTTTTCCAGAGCCAAGGGGATTGATGAGAATGAATTTCTCCGAAAACAAGTGTATTCCGTAACGCAGGAAGCCAGAAACAACCTTCGTCAAGCAAAGGCAGACCATACCAAGGCAAAAACAGAGTTAGGTAAATGGGAAAATATGATGCTGGATTCTATGGAAGGAAACTGCGTCTTTACACAGGAACAGATCAAGAGAAGAATGGATACGCTCCAGGAAAAACTCCAAAATTTGGAGCAGACAATGGGCGAGCTTCAGAACAAAATCGATCGTTCTGCTGAAACTGCAGAGGAGATTCGCCAGGAGCATCGGAAGCTGCTGTCCTGGTCAGAGCTTTACGAAGGTGCGAGTATGGAGGAGAAAAAAGTTATCGCCTCAAATCTGATTAAGGCGGTCTTTCTATCTGAGAACTACGGCATATCTATTGAGCTGAATATAGCGGAAGAGCAATATCGGGAAGGACTTGTCCTGGGATAAGTCAGGGAGGTGTTTCCTCTGATTCTTGATTTTACACTCAGCAGCAAGCAAAAATTAAATTTTTACGCAAACAGAGGCATGAAAAAGGGATCCACGCCAAAAGGCATGGATCCCTACCTTGGTGGACTTGAAGGGATTCGAACCCTCGACCCCCACAATGCGAATGTGGTGCGCTCCCAACTGCGCTACAAGCCCAAATTCTAACTTTTTATACAATAAAATAACGCTTTTCTTGCAATTAGCTGGCAAAAAGCAAAGATATCATAAAAATGAGATATCGCGGATTTGCTTGTAATATGTCTGTTTTTTTGGATAGGAAGTGCGGCGAAAGATCCGTCCTCCCAGCTGCGCTACAAGCCCGTTTTCTTTTTGCAAAATGTATTATACCACAGGCGCAGGAAATTGCAATCCTTTTTTTGCGTAGGCTGCGCTGTTTTGCCGCAAAAACAGCGCCCTTTCTTCCGGGGAAAGGGCGCTGCACGGATCAATTTCTCGGAAACGAGGCGACAATTTTCTCGTAGAGGGGGAATTTTTGGGTCAGGGCGCTGACGGTGGCACGCACCTTCTCCTGGGTGCCGTGGAAGTCTACGGCGGTGTCGTAGATGCACTGGGCGATGGTCTTCATCTCTTCTTCCTTCATGCCACGGGTGGTGGCGGCAGGAGTGCCGATGCGGACACCGCTGGTGACAAAGGGTTTCTCCGGGTCGTTGGGAATGGCATTCTTATTGACGGTGATATAGTTCTCGTCCAGACGGTACTGCAGCTCCTTGCCGGTGATGTGCAGGGGGCGCAGGTCGGCCAGCATCAGGTGGTTATCGGTACCGCCGGAGACCAGATCAAAACCCTTTTCGTGGAGGCTCTCCGCCAGAACCTTGGCATTCTTCACTACCTGGGCAGCGTATTCCTTGAAATCCTGCTGCATGGCCTCCTTGAAGCAGATGGCCTTGGCAGCGATCACGTGCATCAGGGGGCCGCCCTGGGTGCCGGGGAATACGGCGGAGTTGATCTTCTTGCCGAACTCCTCCTTTGCCATGATGATGCCGCCACGGGGGCCACGGAGGGTCTTGTGGGTGGTGGTGGTGACGATATCGGCATAGGGTACGGGACTCATATGCACGCCGCCGGCAACCAATCCGGCTATGTGCGCCATATCCACCATGAGCAGCGCGCCGTTCTGATGGGCAATGTCCGCGAAACGCTTGAAGTCGATGGCTCTGGGATAGGCGGAAGCGCCTGCCACCAGGATCTTGGGCTTGTGGATCTCTGTCAGCCTGGCAACCTCGTCGTAGTCAATGCGACCGGTCTCGGGATCCACACCGTAGGACAGGGCGTTATAGATCTTGCCGGACTGGTTGGCGGGAGCACCATGGGTCAGGTGGCCGCCGTTGGCAAGGCTCATGCCCAGAATGGTGTCGCCGGGCTGCAGCAATGCGGCATAGACCGCCAGATTGGCCTGGGCGCCGCTGTGGGGCTGCACATTGACAAACTCGCAGCCGAATAGCTGGGTGGCTCGGATAATGGCAAGGCGCTCGATCTCATCCACCACCTCGCAGCCGCCGTAGTAGCGTCTGCCGGGGAGACCCTCGGCATATTTGTTGGTGAGCATGGTGCCCATGCAGGCCATGACCGCCGGGGAGGCGATATTCTCCGAGGCGATGAGCTCGATATTTCTGCGCTGACGGCGCAGCTCCTTGGCCATGAGGCCGCCGATTTCATCGTCGTACTGGCTGACAAATTCAACATTGGGGGCAAGATCGTGGATGTTCATGGTAAATCCTCCTTTAAAATGAGGGAGAAACGCAAAAAAATGAGTGCAGCCTGAAAATTCCGGCGACACTCATACAGATACTCCGCAAAAAGCGGAATAGACCTCTGTCCTTTTGCCTGAGAGATTCGGCAGAAAACTGCCTTGCACCTTCGGCACTCAAGTCAATGAGCTTCTCCAGAGACCCCTCCACGGTTCGGTCTGTTTTCCTGAGAGCATTACTCCTTCGGAGGGCCTTGCGGCCGCTTTCCCGATCCGTTTCGACGGGTTTATTTCTTTCTGTTCTTATTATATCGTATTCCGCTGAAAATGCAATGGTTACTTTAACAGAATAAATCGCAAAACAACGGCGCTATTCTGTGCAGATTAGACAAATTACGGCCGAAAATCTGCCGGTTTTTCCGTTCTCTGGCCAAAGTACCATTCAATGGCATCGGCAATGCGCTCACAGGCATGGCCGTCGCCGTAGGGATTGACCGCCTTTGCCATGGCATCGAAAACGGCGGGATCGTCCAGCAGCTCCTTGGCCAGACGGACGATATCCCCATATTCCACACCGGCCAGCTTCACGGTACCGGCAGTAATGGCCTCGGGGCGCTCGGTTTCCCGGCGCAGCACTAAAACAGGCTTACCCAAAGCGGGGGCTTCCTCCTGCAGGCCGCCGGAGTCGGTCATGACGAAGTGGCAGCGTGCCATAAGGTTGTGCATCTGCTCCACATCCAGGGGCTCAATGAGGTGGATGCGCTCCACGCCGCCCAGATATTTCCCGGCGCACTCCCGCACGGCGGGGCTCAGGTGGACAGGATAGACAAATTCCACATCCTCATAGGTCTCGGCAATGTGCCGCACTGCACGGAAAATATCCTCCATGGGCTTGCCGTAGTTCTCACGGCGGTGGCAGGTCAGGGCGATGATGCGCTTATTTTCGAAATCCAGGGCGTTCAGTTCCTCCAGAGCAAAGTGGAAGTCGGGCTGAACCGTGGTGGCCATGGCATCGATGACCGTGTTGCCGGTGATGAAGATCTCGCCCTTGACTGCCTCCTTGCGGAGGTTTTCCGCATTGGCCAGGGTGGGAGAGAAGTGGAGGGCGGCAATATCGCCCACCAGGGTGCGGTTCATCTCCTCGGGGAAGGGGGAGTAGACATCGTAAGTACGCAGGCCGGCCTCCACGTGACCTACGGGGATCTTGTGGTAGAAGGCCGCCAGAGCACCGGCGAAGGTGGTAGAGGTGTCGCCATGCACCAGGATCAGGTCGGGCTTCGCCTCTTCCAGCACGCTCTCCATGCCCAGAATGGTACGAGTGGTGATGGAGGAGAGGGTCTGCTGCTTCTGCATAATATTCAGGTCGTAGTCGCCCTCCAGACGGAAGATCTCCATGACGGAGTCCAGCATCTGGCGGTGCTGCCCCGTCAGGCAGCAGAGGCTCTCGATACCCTCACGGCGCGCCAGCGCTTTGACCAGGGGCGCCATCTTGATGGCCTCGGGACGGGTACCGAAGACGGACATGACTTTAATCTTCTTCATGCTGCTGCTCCTTCTCTTTCTCGTGCTGGGCTTCGATGTCGTGGTGGTGGCGGTTAAAGACCAGCACCAGACCGATGACAACAACAACGGCCAATGCACCGGCGATGATCAGCACCTGCACAAAGCGGCGACCGGTGAGGGTCACGGCGGCAAGACCCAAAATGGCGGTGAGCAGATAGGCAATGGCCACGGTCTGCTTCTGGGAGAAGCCCATGTCGATGAAGCGGTGGTGGAAATGGCCACGGTCGGCATGCATGGGGCTCTGGCCGTGGGCCACTCGGCGGATCACGGCGAAGCAGATGTCAAAAATGGGCAGACCCAGCACCAGGAAAGGCACTGCGAAGGAGATAAAGGCATAGGTCTTAAAGAGGCCGAAAATGGAGATGGAGGCCAGGATAAAGCCCAGGAAATTGGAGCCCGTATCGCCCATAAAGATCTTGGCGGGGTTGAAATTGTAGGGGATGAAGCCGATGCAGCCGCCCACCACAGCCGCCAGCAGAATAGCGCTGACCATGGAATTGCCCTGAGGCACCAGCAGCAGCGCCACCACCAGCATAGCACCGGCGGAGATGGCGGACACACCGGCGGCAAGGCCGTCCAGACCGTCAATAAAGTTGATGGCATTGGTCATGGCCACGATCCAGATAACGCTGCCGCAGTAGCTCAGCCACAGGGGCAGCTGCCAGCCGAAGATCTGGTCGATACGGCAGCCGTGGAGCACCACGATAATGGCGGCAATAAACTGCACCGGGAATTTTGCCAGAGCGGGCAGGGTGATAATATCATCCAGCACGCCTAAGATCAAAATCAGCACGGAGCCCAGCAGGATGCCCTGCAGACGGGTATCGATCCGCTCTATCATAGGCACAAAGATCAGCGCCGCCACCAAAAAGCCCAGGAAAATGGCCAGGCCGCCCATACGGGGGATGGGTACCTTGTGCATACGGCGCTCGTCCTTGGGGACGTCCACCGCACCTACCTTATTGGCCAGGAACTTGACAAAGGGGGTCAATCCCAGAGAGATGGCCGACGCCGTCACCAGCGCCAGGGCGACTTTCCAGATAAAATTGGGATCTAATGTCATTTTTCTATCTCCCTAATTTACTCAGCGGGCGACGAAGCCCACTTTCTTATAAACCTTGCGGAGGGTCTTTTCTGCCACGTAGGATGCCTTCTGCGCACCATCGGCGCAGACCTTCTGCAGATATGCCTTATCCGCCAGCAGACGGGTGGCCTCCTCACGGATGGGCCGCAGCAGCTCTACCACGCTCTCGCCGACGGCCTTCTTAAAATCACCGTAGCCCTTGCCCACAAAATCGTTCTCGATCTGCTCCAGGCTCAGGCCGGTGGCGGCGGAGTAGATGGACATCAGGTTGGAGATGCCCTTCTTATTCTCGGTGTCGAAGCGGACGCAGGACTCGCTGTCGGTGACCGCACGCTTAAACAGGCGCAAAATGTCCTCGGGCTTGTCCATAAGGGTCACACGGCCGGGATCCTCGTCCTCGGACTTGGACATCTTGGCCTCGGGGTTCACCAGGCTCATGATACGGGCGCCTACCTTGGGGATATAGGGCTCGGGCATCTTGAACACGTCGCCGTAGATGCCGTTGAAGCGCTTGGCGATATCACGGGTCAGCTCCACGTGCTGCTTCTGGTCGTCGCCCACGGGGACAAGGTCTGCCTGATACAGCAGAATATCCGCTGCCATAAGGGCGGGATAGGTGAAGAGACCGCCGTTGATATTATCGGCATTTTTTGCGCTCTTATCCTTGAACTGGGTCATGCGGCTCAGCTCACCGAACATGGCGTAGCAGTTTAAGACCCAGCCCAGCTCGGCGTGCTGGTGGACGTGGCTCTGGAAGAAGAGCACGTTCTTCTCGGGGTCCAGGCCGCAGGCGATGTACTGGGCCAGCTGCTCCAGAGAGCGGCGGCGGAGATCGGCGGGGTTCTGGCGGACGGTGATGGTATGGAGGTCAGCCATAAAATAGAAGCATTCGAACTCCTCTTCTCTGCCCTTCCAGTTGCGGATAGCACCTAAATAAGAGCCCAGGGTCAGATCGCCGGAGGGCTTGATGCCGGAGAGCATTCTCTTCTTGGGAGCGGATGCGCTTACTTCATTCATAATCGAGTCACACCTTTCGGGATAAAATCCTATAGTTTTACCATTGTACCCTACATCATAGCACATTTCTGAAAAATAAGCAAGCATATCCGGGGGAAAAGTCAGCTGTGATGCTCCGTTTTTTCTTGCTCTTTACAAAAGGACAAAAATCAGATAAAATAGAGAAAATGGGAGGTGAGGGCATGGTGCTTTGCCAGGAGAAGCTGCGGCGTTTGCTGAGGGAGGACATCCCTGCGCTGCAGGTTTTGGAGGAGACCTCCTCCACCAATGCTCTGCTGAAGACCTCTCTTGACCTGCCCCACGGCTCGGTGGTCATCGCCAGGCGGCAGACCGGCGGACTGGGACGGCTGGGACGGCAGTTTGCCTCCCCTGCGGGTGGCCTTTACCTGAGTATGCTGCTGAAGAACCGTGTCCCCGTGGAGCAGCAGCTGCACCTGACCGCCATGGCGGCGGTGGCGGTGCGCCGGGGCATTGCAGCAGCCTGCGGCATCGCCCCTCAGATCAAGTGGCTCAACGATCTGCTCTGGGAGAGCAAAAAGCTCTGCGGCATTTTAGCGGAGCTGTGCTGTGTGGGCGATACTACCGCCGTGATCCTGGGGGTGGGCATCAACTGCAACACCCGTCGGGAGGATTTTCCTGCGGAATTGCGGGATTCAGCCTGCTCACTAAGGCAAATTCTGGGGCATGAGATCGATCCCAACGAACCGGCAGCCGCCGTGATCCGGGAGCTGCGGCAGATGGATCGGGTGCTTTTCTCCCAAAAAGAGGAATATTTAAGGGAATATGCCGCCGCCTGCGTCACTTTAGGCAAGACCGTCCGTGTGTTAGACCCCAGGGGGGACTATGAAGCTGTAGCCGTAGGCATTGATCCCCAAGGCGGCTTGATCGTAAACCTGCCCGATGGCAGCGAAAAGGTGATCTCCACCGGGGAGGTCAGCATCCGCAGTGCCACGGGCTATGCATAATGAGAAAGGAGCGCAAACGATGAACGAAACCTTAAAGACTCTTCTGGAGCGCAGAAGCTGCAAGAGCTACCTGCCCAGGCAGGTGGAGGAGGATGCCCTGCAGCAGATCCTCACCGCCGGAACCTACGCCGCCAACGGCATGGCACGGCAGGCCCCCAAGATCCTGGTGCTGCAGGACCCGGAGAAGATCGCCAAATTAGAACGGCTCAACGCCTCCTTTATGGGCAATCCCGATCTAAAACCTTTCTACGGCGCACCCACGGTCTGCTGGGTGCTGGCAGATCCCTCTGTCCGCACCGCTGTGGAGGATGGAAGTCTGGTCATCGGCAATATGATGGCCGCCGCCTGGTCTTTGGGTGTCGGCTCCTGCTGGATCCACCGTGGCAAGGAGGAAGCCGCCAGCGAAGAGGGCAAGGCGCTCCTGAAGGAATGGGGCATTGAGGGCGAATGGATCGGCGTTGGACACTGCATCCTGGGCTATGCCGACAAACCCTACCGGGAAGCAGCCCCCCGAAAAGCGGATTATATTACGAGATTGTAAAATCGGACAAAAAAGGCTTGCGATTTTCTGAAAAATCGGTATACTATAGGTGTAAACACTGCACACTACACATTGGAGGTAAGGAAGATGAAGAACAGCAATCTGCGCCTGATCCTGGGCATCGTGGGCGGTATCGTTGTGGTCGCTGCCATCGCCGTGGCTCTGATCCACTTCTGGGACGACCTGAAGAAGCTGCTCCCCGGCGGCAAGAAGGAAGAACTGGACGAGGACTTCGAAGAGCTTCTGGACTAAAACCAAAGGAAGAGAGCGCCGAGAGGGCGCTCTCTTTTTGTACCATCCGGAGAGAGGTACCGGCGAAAAGGACAGGCATCCGGAGGTTTATGGGTGAGACTAATTCCTAATGGCTAAGGACGAATAACGGAAGTATGGGCTCCGCCCATGGGATTTGGAATTGAGTCAAATAGATGTTTCTCGAACTGTCGCACCTTCTTATGACGCCGTAGGGC
>JAZNVK010000250.1:0-3692 GCA_045592805.1 Faecousia sp. | reverse complement strand
ATCAGGGAGGCTGCCACGGCATCTACGGTATTTTTCCGCTTCTTGCCGTGATAATTACACTCGGAGAGGATATTGTGTGCCTCCACGGTGGTGCGGCGCTCGTCCCAAAGCTTGACCTCCATGCCGCAGGTCTCCTCCACCAGAGCGGCAAATTCACGGTATAAGTCCGCTCTGGGGCCTTCACTGCCGTCCATATTTCGGGGGAAGCCCATAACCAGCAGCGTAGCGCCGCTCTCCCTGACCAGCCGCTGGATCTCCAGGGCGGTCTTTTTGGCATTGCGGCTGTGGATCACCGTGGTCTGTCCCACGATCATGCCCATGGCATCGGAGATGGCAATGCCGGTTCGGGCATCGCCGTAGTCAATGGCAAGAACTCTCATTTTTTCTTCTTCTCCTTTTCTTTCTGCAGTGGGAGCCACAGGCCGATCACAACGGCGCAGCCTAAGAGAGTGCCGATCAGCAGAGGCATGCCGTACATGGCGGCATTGGCATTGCCCTTAACAACGGTAAAGTACAGGAAAATCGTGCGAACCACTGCGCCGCTGATGGCACCGGCAATCAGCGCCCATGCTCTGGGGAAACGGCAGACCAGGCTCCACAGGGCGGCAAAGAGCAGGAAACTGCCCACAATGGCAATGAAGAATACGGTCAGCAGGGAAGAGGACGCCTCCACCTGCAGCAGCTCTGCCAGAGCGGTGAGGAAGGCCACGGCAAGACAGGACCACAGGGCGCTGGCGGCGGCGCCAACGATCAGTACCACCCGATACAGATTGTCCGTATAGCGGATGCGGTTCTTCAGGGGATATTTCTGTCCCAGATATACGGCAAAAAGCCAGCACAGGCTCACATAGATCAGTTCGCCCACAATCAGCCACAGTACCTGCCAGGGCTTACAGCCAAGACCCATAATGGCCCAGCCCGTGAGGGGCGTGACACAGGCTAAAATCGCGCCGCAGCGCCAGCCCTCCAGCAGCACCGCCAAAAGCAAAAATGCTCCGATCAGAGCGGCGGAGAAATACACCGAGATCAAGCCCAGCGCCTGGGCTCCCAGGCTCAGCACAAAAAGAAAGATCAATAATGTCCAGAATTTCTTACCTAATTTCCGCACAGGAAACCACATCCTTTCTATGCTCTACATTATATCCGCTTTGGGAACAAAATACAAGCCCTGCCGCCGTCATTTGCGATTCATCATGCGCCGCTTTTTGCCCCGCTTGTCTGTGAAGTATTCCGCCTGTTAAGACGCTGTTTCTCTGCCTTTGGTTGTGCCGGGAGCGGAGAAATTTTTGCAGAAAAAATTATTAAAATAATGCAAAAAATCCTTGACCTTATGGATTTTTTGTGATAGAATGGCTCTACCTGTGAAAAAGAGGGTTTTATTTTTATGCCCTTTTTTCAACCTGTGGAGGCACCATGTAGTTTCGGTGCCAACCTAAATTTTTCATAGCCACAGGCATGCAGGGAGGCAAAATTTAAGGAGGTGCCGAAATGCGAGTAAAGATCACCCTCAGATGCAGCGAGTGCAAGCAGAGAAACTACAACACCATGAAGAACAAGAAGAATGACCCCGACCGCCTGGAAATGAAGAAGTATTGCAGATTCTGCAGAAAGCATACTGTTCACAACGAGACCAAGTAAGCGAAAGGAAGTAGACGAAATGGCAGATACTAACAAGAAGCCCAATTTCTTTGTCCGCACCGGTCGCAAGCTTTCCAAGTGGTTCCGTGAGATGAAGAGCGAGCTGAAGAAGGTAGTTTGGCCCAGCAGCAAGCAGATGGTCAATAATACCCTCATCGTTCTGGCAGCTGTTATCGTTGTGGGAGCTATTGTGTTCCTGTTCGACTGGCTGGCCAGCGGCGGCCTCGGTCTGCTCTCCAACCTCTTCCATTGATCGGTATGGCAGAAGCAGCAAAATGGTATGTCGTGCATACCTATTCCGGGTATGAAAATACCGTAAAAGCCACCATCGAAAAGACGGTGGAAACCAGACAGCTTCAGGACATTATCCACCTTGTTTCCATCCCCATGGAGACCGTGACGGAGATCACCGATAACGGTCCCAAGACTTACGAGCGTAAGGTTTTCCCCGGCTACGTGCTGGTGAAGATGGTGATGACCGACGAGGCATGGTACATCATTAAGAATGTCCGTGGCGTCACAGGCTTTGTCACTTCCGGCAGCACCAAGCCCACGCCTCTGACCGAGGATGAGGTTTACCAGCTGGGTGTGGAAAAGCGCGAGATCGTTGTAGGCTACGATGTAGGCGACACCGTCACCATCGTCGATGGCCCCCTCAGCGGTTTCAACGGCACTGTCGAAGTGCTTGACATTGAGAAAAACAAAGTTCGCGTCATCGTTTCCATGTTCGGACGCGAGACCCCTGTCGACCTGGAACTCGACCAGGTGGAGGTAGTTTCCGAGTAATTCGGAGCAAACGTGGGAGGGGATTGATCCCCCGCCAAATATACGCATTTTGCGTATCACCACATTTATTATTGGAGGTGTGCTATCATGGCACAGAAAGTTACCGGTTATATTAAGCTTCAAATTCCTGCAGCCAAGGCTACCGCTTCGCCCCCTGTAGGTCCCGCCCTCGGCCAGCACGGCGTCAACATCGCACAGTTCATCCGTGAGTTCAACGACCGCACCAAGGATCAGGCCGGCTTCAAGATCCCCGTTGTTATCACGGTTTATTCCGATCGCAGCTTCTCCTTCATCACCAAGACCCCCCCGACCCCGACCCTCATTCTGAAGGCCATCGGTGCCGATAAGGGTTCCGGCGCTCCCAACAAGGACAAGGTTGGCACCATCACCGCCGCCCAGGTCCGTGAGATCGCTGAGAAGAAGATGCCCGACCTCAACGCTTCCACCATCGAAGCCGCCATCAGCAACGTTGCAGGTACCTGCCGTTCTATGGGCATCACTGTTGTTGACTAATTATAATTGCTGACGAGGCACATTTGCCTCAATATGTGGGAGGATACATTCCGCATTACCACTTTAAGGAGGATATTACATTGTTTAGAGGTAAGAAATATAAGGACAGCGCGAAGCAGATCGACCGCTCCGTGCAGTATGAAGTAAACGAAGCTCTTGACCTCGTGGTCAAGACCGCTCCCGCAAAGTTCGACGAGACCGTCGAGATCCACATCAAGCTGGGCGTTGACTCCCGTCACGCTGACCAGCAGGTTCGTGGCGCCATCGTTCTGCCCAACGGCACCGGCAAGACCCGCAGAGTTCTGGTTTTTGCTAAGGACGCCAAGGTAGAAGAGGCCAAGGCAGCCGGCGCTGACTATGTCGGCGGCATGGACATGGTGGAAAAGATCACCAAGGAAAACTGGTTCGACTTTGATGTCGTCGTCGCTTCCCCCGACATGATGGGCATCGTTGGTCGTCTGGGTAAGGTTCTGGGCCCCAAGGGTCTGATGCCCTCTCCCAAGGCCGGCACCGTTACCCCCAACGTGGGCAACGCTGTTAAGGAAGTCAAGGCCGGTAAGATCGAGTACCGTCTCGACAAGACCAACATCATCCACTGCCCCATCGGCAAGGTCTCCTTCGGCACCGAGAAGCTGGCTGAGAACCTGAACGCTCTCATGGGCGCTGTCATCAAGGCTAAGCCCGCAGCAGCCAAGGGTCAGTATATCCGTTCCTGCGTCGTCGCCTCCACCATGGGCCCCGGCGTCAAGGTCAAT
>JAZNVK010000249.1:0-2265 GCA_045592805.1 Faecousia sp. | reverse complement strand
GGCGCACTTTCCCCCTCCCCGTCGCTGTTCCTCCCTAACTTACTCCGCCCTAACTTACTTCGCCCTAAATACGGGTTCAGTTTATCAAAATTACGCAGGTTTGTATAGTTGCACATTTTGCATAGTGCGTGCGTTGGATTTTGAACCACTGCCCGAAATACAATATCAGCTTAGCAAAATAAGGCTTGGCTGTATAGTTGGAGTTTTTCCATAGTGGCACAAGATACTGTCTTGCAGCAGCTCACATCTTAATAAGCTCCCAATGGGGAGAATAAATCTAATAAAGCACAGCATCAGAATACACCGATTCAGGCATAGCGAAAACAATACCTGAATCTGCTTTCCTGACGAAAAATACACACGATTCCTGCGGGAACCGTAACTGCCGCTGCTATTCGCGTTGGCTCACTGCTTAACAAGGCCCGTTCCGGGGAAGTTGATCTAATAAGTACGGTGTCAGTTTATCATGCCGGATGAAAGGTGTAAATGATACCTAAATCCACTCCAGTTGCTGCAAATTGCTTTCCGGTACGAACGACGGTTACGTTATGCGACGACTTAGGTGAACCCTTGTCGGAGCCGGATTACATTACAGATGCGTTGTGCGTAATATATAATGCTGCCAGTAGAAATTGTTTTATAAACGAAAAGATAGTCCCTGCGCCATTGACGCAGGGACTTGATTTTTTTCCAGACTCTTCGCCTGTTGTTCCAGCATCAGCGTTTTTGTTTAGCGCCAATGGGGGACGTCGGGCCGCAGAGCAGGATACTGCTCCATCACCCAGCGAAGAAGCTGAAGCTCACTCTGAAACTGATAGGTTGTTCCGTTTGCCTCTACCACTCCCTGCCAGGTGGCATCATGGACAGAGGTGATATGGACATGGAAGGAAGCGATCTCTTCCACCGGAGGCATATTGCATCCCTGTTCCATTTTCACCGCATGTACCTCCTTAATTGAAATAACTTGCCAGACCGGGCAGTGCCTTGGTATGGTCTACGATGACCGTACCCTCGGAGAAGGAAACACTCAAATAGGTGTTTCCGTCATAGGCCCACCAGCCGTTCATATCCAGCATATCCTGTTCGCTCATACCGAAGTCGTAGAAGTCCTGATATTCAAAGCCATCGCCTTTTAGATCCTCGATCCAGCCCAGCATCTCATCCAGCGTAGTGCCGGAGATTTCAGTGCGGTAGGATGCGGTGGCGGTGGCCGTTCCACCGGGGTATTCCCGCAGAGTCTTGGGCCAGCCGTCGTTGGCCGTCTCGGCATCCTTGTTGGCCTCGATGGCCCCATCGATCAGCCCTTCAAAACCGTTTTCCTCGCCGGTCACGCCGCCCAGACCCTCCAGCATCTTGTTGAGCTCCTCCAGCTCCTCGATGTTCTGGTTGGTGGGGCCGTCATCGCCGGACAGGCCATTCACGATGCCCAGCAGACCGTTCAAACCGCCGTTCTCACCGTTCTTGCCCTTTTCACCACCGGTGATCTCGCTGATGCTAACTCCAGTCTCTGCCTCAATCTGTTCCACCACCTTGCCGAACACGGACTTGAGGATCAGACCGAGAATGAAACTGATGACCAATGCCACCACCATCATAATGAGGGACGCCCGGGCCAGATTGCGCTTGTTGATCTTACGACAGCCACCCAGCGCCCAGACGATCATAAGGATCTGACCCACGATGGGGATGCACATGAGCAGCATGATGCCGATGAAGCCCTTCGTGGTAATAGGCTCGTATTTACTGCCCTTAGCCGGGGCCATATCTCCGCCGTAGGCCGCTGCCGGCTGATAGGCGCTCTGAGGAGGCGGCATGGTGGCAGTTGCGGCCTGTGCGTAGACCGGGGCCGTCTGGGACTGGGGCGCTGCCTGCGGGGGCGGAGCCGCCGCCCCTGCGGGGGACTCGTTCACGGAAGCACCGCATTCGGTGCAGAATTTCTTGTCGTCATCCAGGGTCGCGCCGCAGTTGGTACAGAATTTCGCCATAGGCTCACCTCTCTATTACAATAAATTTGGACAGGAAGTTTTTCCGTTACAGTTCCATCATGGTATAGTCGGTGGGGATCTCAAAGAGGCTGTCATCCACCTTGTCGGTGGCTTCCACGATCTTCATGACCGCGTCCTGTCCCTCAAAGGAACTGATGATATAGGCAAGGTCGTCGCCGTCGAAGCAGTAGATGGCGGAGGCACCCTCCACGATCAGTTCCTCGGTGTCATAGGTCTTGCCGTCGATCTCCCGGGTACCGGTCTGGAAGCCGCCCATATC
>JAZNVK010000248.1:0-4486 GCA_045592805.1 Faecousia sp. | reverse complement strand
CGCACCAAAGGCTTCTCCTTGAGGAGAAGCTGTCGCCGTAGGCGACTGATGAGGTGTGCAGTAGGAAAAAACGTATAAATATCAAGGGTTTCGGCGAATACGTGCTATCGCACACCACCTCATCCGTCAGCCCTTCGGGCTGCCACCTTCTCCTCAAGGAGAAGGCTTTGAGTACGGCAAACTGTTCGGATAATTTCTGTTTGACGGTAATGCCGCGGGGGAACACATGGGTTCGCCCCTACGAGGTTCGACGAGGGTGTGGAGCGATGTGGTTGCGCCATGGGCAGGATGTATCCTGCCTCTACGGTGTCGCACGGAACTGCAACTGTTCGACAGATATCTGTATGACAGTGGCAGGAATTTATGCAGGAGGTTTCTGCCTTCGGGGTGGGGATTGGGCTGCTTTTGGCGGGTTTTCGACGGGAAAATGCGGAAAAAGTTATAAAAAGCCCTTGCATTTCCGGGTTTGTGGTGTTATAATATGGGTAATCTATAGTATACTTTACTAAAGAGAGGGGTTCGCCCCTCTCTTTCTTCATGAGATACGAGGTGTGTTATGAAAATTACCGAACAGGTTTGGGCTTTTTCCGAGCCCCTGGTTAAGGAATGCGGCTGCAGCCTCTGGGATGTGGAATACGTCCGGGAGGGCGGCGAGTGGTTCCTCCGCCTTTACATCGATAAAGAGGGCGGCGTGGACATCAACGACTGCGAAGCAGTCTCCCGTGCGGTGGACCCCGTGCTGGACGAGAAGGACCCCATCCCCGAGAGCTACCGTTTCGAGGTCTGCTCCGCCGGGCTGGAGCGTGTGCTGAAGCGCCCCGGAGATTTTGAGCAGTTTATGGGCGCTGCGGTGCTGGTAAAGCTCTACCGTCCCAAAGAGGGCCGCAAGGAATTCGCCGGCAATCTGGCCGGTTATGAACAGGGCGATGTGATCATCACCGAGGGCAGCAGAGAGCTGCGCTTTGAAAAGGCCGAGGTCGCTCTGGTTCGCCTGCGTGTGGAATTTTAAGACATATATTTATATAAGGAGTTAATTATGATGAACACTGAGATCTTTGCCGCTCTGCGCCAGCTGGAGAAGGAGCGTGGCATCCCCGTGCAGTATATGGTCGACCGCATCACCCAGGCGCTGGTGGCCGCTTATAAGAAGGACAAGGACGGCTACACCGACAATGTCTGCGTGGAGCTGAACGAGAAGACCATGCGTATGTACGCCCAGAAGGAAGTTGTGGACGAGGTCATCTCCCCCGCCACTGAGATCACCCTGGACGCTGCCAAGAAGATCAGCAAGAAGGCACAGATCGGTGACCTGGTGGACGTAGAGATCCAGACCAAGGCATTCGGCCGCATCGCTGCCCAGACCGCCAAGCAGGTCATTATTCAGGGCATCCGTGAGGCAGAGCGTGGCATGGTATTTGAGAGCTTCTCCTCCAAGGAGCATGAGATCCTCACCGGTACTGTCCTGCGCATGGAGCCCTCCGGGGATATTACCGTCCGCATCGGACAGGGTACCGACAAGACCGACGCCCTCCTGCCCGTTGGCGAGCAGGTGAAGACCGAGCATTTCACCGAGGGCGACATGATCCGTGTGTACGTGCTGGAGGTTCGCCGCAACAACCGTGGTCCGCAGGTTCACGTCTCCCGTACCCATCCGGCTCTGGTCAAGCGCCTGTTCGAGCTGGAAGTGCCTGAGATCGAGTCCGGCGCTGTGGAGATCTGTTCCATTGCCCGTGAGCCCGGTTCCCGTACCAAGCTGGCTGTCCGTGCCACCGAGGAGAACATCGATCCCGTGGGTGCCTGCGTAGGCGCTCGTGGCGCCAGAGTGGGCGCTGTGGTAGAGGAACTCCAGGGCGAGAAGATGGATATCGTGGTCTTCTCCGAGGATATCTGCCAGTTCGTAGCCTCCGCGCTGTCCCCCGCAGATGTGATCTCTGTGACTCAGCTCACCGGCCAGAAGGCCTGCCGTGTGATCGTACCCGACGACCAGCTGTCCCTTGCCATCGGCAAGGAGGGTCAGAATGCCCGTCTGGCCGCCCGTCTCACCGGCTGCAAGATCGACATCAAGCCCGCTTCCCAGGCAGAAGAGGCTGCGGAAGAATAAATAAGGAATGCAGCGAAAGCTGCAAATCATGCCGAAGCCAACTCATGCCGAAGGCAATTCATTATTATCTGGATGATTTGGCACTTCGTGCCATGAATTGATGCTGACGCATCATGATTTCTCGCTTCGCTCCATGAATTGAATTGCTTATTTCATGCGGCGCAGGCCGCAAATCATGGCGAAGCCAATTCATGCGGTGAAAACCGCAATTCATGCCGAAGGCAATTCATTATCTTATTAAGGGGGTCAGCGACCATGCCCAAGAAAATTCCCCTGCGCCAGTGTCTGGGCTGCCGGGAAATGAAACCGAAAAAAGAACTGTTGCGTGTGGTGCGTTCCAAAGAGGGCGAGATCTCTCTGGATCTGCGTGGCAAGGCCTCCGGCCGGGGCGCCTATGTCTGCCCCAACACCGACTGCCTGAAAAAGGCAATCAAGTCAAAGGCGCTGTCCCGTGCCTTTGACACCCAAATACCTCAGGAGATCTACGATGCTCTGCTGAGTCAAATGGAGGCGGAGCATGGAACAGAATAAAACTTTAGGACTCCTTTCCATCTCCCGTAAGGGCGGCAATGTCGTCTACGGCGAGGAGACGGTGGGAGCGGTAACGAGAGCAGGCAGAGGCCGTCTGGTGATTTTGGCCAGCGATGCCGGCGGACATACCCTGCGCAGAGCCAAGAGCTTTGTGGCAGGCACGCCCCAGCCTCTGATCACCCTCTCCTTCACCAAGGATGAGCTGGGAACAGCTCTGGGAACAACCAGCTGTGCCATTTGTGCCATTACGGATGTCCGTCTGGCACAGGCCGTCGTCAAAACCCTGGGCGACGAGGAAAAATATGCACAGCTTTTGCAGGACTTGGATGTGCGTGTCCAGCGGGTGGAAAAACGCCGTGCTGAGGAAAAGGCGCATCGCTACAATGTCCGCCACGGGAAAAAGTAACACGGAGGTGGCTATATGAGTTTAGTGAAGTATCGAATCAAGGAAGTGGCCGCAGATTTCGGCATGACCCCCAAGGCGATCATGGAGATCATGGGTCTGTATTATGAGAAGCCCAAGAGCAATTCTCTGGTGCTCACCGAGGAGCAGCTGAATGTGATCTTTGACCACATCACCCAGAAGAATCAGATCGAGTCCATTGCCCAGGTCTTTGCCACGGCACCTGCCCCCAAGGCAGAGGCAGGAAAAGAAGCTCCCAAGGCGCCTGAGGCCAAGGCAGCAGCTCCCAAGGCAGAAGCAGGCAAGGAAGCCCCCAAGGCACCCGAGGCCAAGCCCGAGAAGCCCAAGGAGGAGCAGCGCAAGCGGGAACGCCGTGTGGTTGACACCAAGGCGGTCACCGTCAATGCCGACCGTTTTGACGACCGTGTGGATGCCCTGGTATCTGAGCGTGTGCAGAACTATGCCGGCGGCAAGCAGAAGATCGGCAACAAGAACAAGCAGAAGGACAAGGGCAAGAAGGCAGGCCCCGGCAACAAGCGCCGCAACGAGGAGCAGGAGAAGATGCGCCGCCTCCAGCTGGAGATCGCCAAGAAGACCCCCCTCACCGTGAAGATCCCCGACGAGATCACCGTAGGCGAGCTGGCCTCCCGTATGAAGAAGACCGCCACCGAGGTCATCAAGGTCCTCATGAAGAACGGCGTTTTCGCCTCCATTAACCAGAACATCGACTTCGACACCGCAGAGTTCGTAGCCACCGAGCTGGGCTGCCGTGTGGAGAAGGAAGTCATTGTCACCATCGAAGAGCGCCTCATCGACGACCATCAGGATACCGCCGAGGAGCTGGTGGGCAGAAGCCCCGTTGTGGTCGTCATGGGTCACGTTGACCATGGCAAGACCAGCCTGCTGGACGCTGTTCGTAAGACCAACGTCGCCTCCGGCGAGGCCGGCGGCATTACCCAGCACATCGGTGCTTATCAGGTGGAGCTGAACGGTAAGCCCATCACCTTCCTGGATACCCCCGGCCATGAGGCCTTTACCTCCATGCGTGCCCGCGGCGCCCAGGTCACCGACATCGCCATTCTGGTGGTTGCTGCCGACGACGGCATCATGCCCCAGACCGTCGAGGCCATCAACCACGCCAAGGCGGCCAACGTGCCCCTGATCGTGGCTGTCAACAAAATGCATAAACCCACCGCCAACCCCGACCGCATCCTGCACCAGCTGACCGAGCATGGTCTGGTGCCCGAGGAGTGGGGCGGCGAGCCCATCGTGTGCCTGATCTCTGCCAAGCAGGGTACCGGCATCGACAACCTGCTGGAGATGGTCCTGCTGACCGCCGATATGCAGGAGCTCAAGGCCAACCCCAACCGTCTGGCCAAGGGTACCGTCATCGAGGCCAAGCTGGATCGCGGCCGCGGCCCCGTTGCCACCGTTCTGGTGCAGAACGGCAC
>JAZNVK010000247.1:0-6115 GCA_045592805.1 Faecousia sp. | reverse complement strand
ATCCGTTCCAAAAATGTTTCGATTATATGGGAATTTCGTGTAAAAACGGTAGTTTTTAAGGATGCGGATTGCCACGGCCACAAGTGGCCTCGCAATGACATTGCGTATTTGATACCTGATTCATAGCCTGAAAATCCTCCTGATACGGGAGGCTTTGGCTACACCAAACTGTTCGATAAATTTCTGTTTGACGTTGGTGAATCGCAGAGAAGATCGGGCACGGCTGCACCCTTTTATTTCAAATCCATGGGCGCAGCCCATACCTCCATCATTCACCATTCACTATTCGTCATTCACCAAGTGCACATCTCCTTTATCACTCACTCTAAATGAAACAGCGGCAGGAATGATTCCTGCCGCTTTGGGGTCATATTATACTTTCTTCTCCGTAAAGTCGTAAGGTGTGGTCTGGTAGACGAAGTAGTTCAGCCAGTTGGAGAAGAGCAGGTGGGCGTGGCCTCGCCAGGAGACCAGGGGGGCTTTGGTGTCGTCGTCATTGGGGAAGTAGTTCTTGGGCACTTCAATGGGCAGACCCAGATTTTTGTCCCGGAAATACTCCTTTTTCAGGGTGTCCGGGTCGTATTCCGAGTGACCGGTGAGGAAAACCTGCTTGCCTCCGGCGGTGAAGATGGCATAGACACCGGCCTCGTCGCTCTCGGCGGCGATCTTCAGCTGGGGAACCTTCTCCACATCCTCCCGGCGGATGGTGGTGTGACGGGAGTGGGGGATCATAAACACATCGTCAAAGCCACGGAACAAAATGGGGTTCTTCCAGATCACCCGATGGGGGAACACACCGAAGAGCTTCTTGTCCAGAGAATACTTCTGAATACCGTAGTGGTAGTAAAGACCGGCCTGAGCGCCCCAGCAGATGTGCAGGGTACTGTGGACATGGGTCTTGCTCCACTCCATAATGGTGCAGAGCTCCTCCCAGTACTCCACCTCTTCAAAGGGCAGATGCTCCACCGGCGCACCGGTGATGACCATGCCGTCAAAATCGCGGTGGGAGATCTCGTCGAAGGTCTTGTAGAAGGTGAACAGATGCTCGGCGGAGATGTTTTTTGCCACATGGGACTTGGTATGCAGGAACTCCAGATGCACCTGCAGAGGGCTGTTGCCCAGAAGACGGGCGAACTGGGTCTCTGTCTCGATTTTGGTGGGCATCAGATTCAAAATCAGGATCTCCAGAGGGCGGATGTCCTGGCTCACCGCACGGGTCTCGTCCATGACGAAGATGTTCTCATTCTTCAGCGTGGCGGTGGCGGGGAGATCGTTGGGAATTTTAATGGGCATGAAAATGCTCCTTTTCGTTTATTACAGGGTGGCCAGCGCCTGCTCGATGTCGGCGATCAGATCGTCGGCATTTTCCAGACCGCAGCTCAGGCGGATCAAATCGGCGCTGACACCGGCGGCCAGCAGCTCCTCGTCGTTCATCTGGCGGTGGGTGGTGCCGGCGGGATGGAGGCAGCAGGAACGGGCGTCGGCCACATGGGTCTCAATGGCTGCCAGCTTTAATTTGCCCATAAAGGCGGCAGCGGCGCTGCGGCCACCCTTGACACCGAAGGAGATCACGCCACAGGAGCCATTGGGCAGGTATTTCTTGGCCAGCTCGTGGTACTTGTCCCCGGGAAGGCCACAGTAGCTGACCCAGGAGATCTTCTCGTGATCCCGGAGATATTCAGCGATCTTCTGGGCGGTGGCGCAGTGCTGGCGCATCCGCAGAGGCAGGCTCTCCAGACCCAGGTTCAGGTAGAAAGCATTCTGGGGGGACTGGACAGCGCCGAAGTCACGCATCAGCTGTGCTGTTGCCTTGGTGATGTAAGCACCGGCCAGACCGAAGCGCTCCACATAGACCACGCCGTGATAGCTGTCGTCGGGGGTGCAGAGGCCGGGGAACTTGTCGGGATATTTTGCCCAGTCGAACTTGCCGCCGTCGATGATGCAGCCGCCCAGAGCAGCACCGTGGCCGTCTAAATACTTGGTGGTGGAGTGGGTGACGATATCAGCACCCCATTCCAGGGGGCGGCAGTTGACGGGGGTGGCAAAGGTATTGTCGATGATCAGGGGGACACCGTGGCTGTGGGCAGCCTTGGCGAATTTCTCAATATCCAGCACGGACAGGGCGGGGTTGGCGATGGTCTCACCGAAAACCGCCTTGGTGTTGGGGCGGAAGGCAGCATTCAGCTCCTCCTCGGAGCAATCGGGGGAGAGGAAGGTGAACTCGATGCCCATGCGCTTCATGGTCACGGAGAAGAGGTTGAAGCTGCCGCCGTAGATGGCGGAGGAGCTGATGATATGGTCGCCGCAGCCGGCGATATTAAAGACCGCAAAGAAATTGGCAGACTGGCCGGAGCCGGTGAGCATGGCGGCGGTGCCGCCCTCCAGGGCGCAGATCTTGGCGGCTACGGTGTCGCAGGTGGGGTTCTGCAGACGGGAATAGAAATAGCCGTTGGCCTCCAGGTCAAAGAGCTTTGCCATTTCGTCGGCATTTTCGTAGCGGAAGGTAGTGCTCTGAATAATGGGGATCTGACGGGGCTCGCCGTTTTTGGGGCTGTAGCCTGCCTGGATGCACAGGGTCTCAAGCTTTAAATTATTGCTCATAATGATACCTCATTTGTAAAATAATAAAAGGAGCAGCCGCATAGACGGCTACCCCTTGCAGAAGGTGAAAAAACTTCTTCAAGGGGCAAAAACAGGCATAGAGACGGCGCTGCGGCAGAAAAATGCCGGTTTCAACACGCCGATCACACCCCTTCGATTTGTTCTGCTCCGATTATAGACCATTCCTGCCAACTTGTCAACCGACAAAGGAAACCGCTCTCTCAAAAATATAAAATATATTGTGTTTTTCTTGCAAAGAATGGCAAGCTGTGGTATAGTAAAGGACAGGCAAAGATTGGCTATTGAGAAGAAAGGGCAGAGAAATATGCCGAAAAAATTCTTTCGTATCGCCTATGCAATGAATTATCTCTCCCAGGCTGCCATCAGCCTGCTGTTCCCTGCCGGAGCGCTGATCTTTGGGGGCTGGCTGCTGCGGCGGTACTGCGGTGTGGGTTCCTGGGTTATGATCCTGGCCATTGTTCTGGGTGTGGTGCTGGGCTTCGGCTCTATGATCTCCTTTTTGCTGAAAACCTCCTATGCCATCGATCCTACTCAAAAGGAGGAGAATCATGATTCCTCAGGAAAATAATACGACCCTCCGCTCCTTGCTGCTTGTTGCTATGGGACAGCTGCTTCTCAGCGCTGTGATGCTGGCGGTTTACTGGGTGCTGGGCTATTTCAGCGTCAAGGTGCTCTACAGTGTCGCTGTAGGTACGGGACTGTCCCTGCTGAACTTTGCCGTCATGGGCTTTTTCCTGCTGCGGGCTGCCAAAAGTGAGAATCCCAACAAGGCAAAGCTCTATGCCGGTGGCACCTACGGCGTAAGGATGATCGCCCTGCTGGTGATCCTGGTGCTGCTTTTGCGGACGGGACGTTTTGATACGCTGGCGACCTTGCTGCCACTGTGCTTTGTTCGTATTTCGATCTTCATTACCGAGCTCTTTCGGAAGAAAGGAGACAAGAGTCTATGAGCATTGAAGTTACCGGCCCGAAGATACTATGGGAGTTTTCCTTCTTCGGCCTCTTTGATGTGACCATCACGGAGACGGTGCTGTCCTCCTGCGTGGTGATGCTGATTCTGGTGGTCGGCAGCATCCTGCTGGGTCGCAACCTGAAGAAGCGCCCCGGGAAAAAGCAGGTGCTTTTAGAGAAGGTAGTCACCATGCTCTACAATATGGTCAGAGACACCATGGGTGCGCACAATATTCGCTTTGCGCCCTATATCGGTGCGCTGTTCTGCTCCTCGCTTCTGGGTACACTGATCAGCATGACCGGTTTCTTCCGCTCTGCTACGGCGGATATCAGTACGACCATCGTCTGGGCGCTGATCACCTCTGTGCTGGTCTGGTTCTACAGCATCAAGAACCAGGGCTTCTTCGGTTGGCTCAAGGGCTTTACAGAGCCCATCGTGGTCATGACACCCATGAACATTGTCAGCGAAGTGGCGCAGCCGGTTTCCATGGCGTTCCGTCATTTTGGCAACGTGGCAGGCGGCAGTGTGTTGACCATGTTGATCTACAATGCCCTTGCCGGACTCAGCGCTATGGTCTTCGGATGGATTCCCAATGCCATCATCAGCGCTATTCCCATTTTACAGGTGGGTATTCCCGCCATTTTGTCCCTGTATTTTGACCTTTTCTCCGGTTTTATCCAGGCGCTGGTCTTCTCCATGCTTACCATGGTCTATGTAGGCGCTGCCTGTCCGCCCCCTGCGGAGAAATCCGGGGAAGCCAATTCGTAATCCATTTGCATATGCAATTATTATAGGAGGAAATATTATGGAAAATGCAATCATTGAAGCTGCAAAGGTTTTAGGTGCCGGCCTGTGTATGGGCATCGGAGCCATTGGCCCTGCAGTGGGCGAAGGTACTGCCGTTGGTAAGGCTCTGGAAGGCATGGCACGTCAGCCTGAGGTTTCCGGCACTCTGCGTACCAACATGATCCTGGGCTGCGCCATTACGGAGACCACCGGTATCTACTCCCTGGTCATTGCCCTGCTGATCCTCTTTATGTAATGAAATCTCTTTCTGAAAGGGGAGAAGAGGCTTGATTTTCTTAGCAAAAACGGAGCCTTTTATCAGTCTGAATATCTGGACAGCGATTTTTACCCTTATTAATCTGCTGATCGTCTTTTTCATTATGAAGAAGTATCTTTTCAAGCCTGTGAAAAAGATGATCGACGATCGGCAGCAGGAGATCGACGACCAGTATGCCGATGCTGACCGCTCCAGGAAGGAAGCCGCTGCCCTGAAGGAGCAGTACGAGACCCGTCTGGCCGAGGCCAATGCCGAGAGCGACGAGATCCTCAAGGCCGCTTATCGCAAGTCCCAGCTCCGTGACGAGGAGATGCTGAGGGAAGCCCAGGAAAAGGCGTCCCAGACCCTCCGCCGTGCCGCAGAGCAGGTGGCTCTGGAGAAGAAGCGTGCCATGAACGAGATCAAGGACGAGGTCTCCGACATGGCGGTGGATATCGCCGCTGCGGTGCTGGCCCGGGATATCAAGGCCGAGGAGCACAAGCAGCTCATTGACTCCTTCATCGACAATTTTGGTGAGAGCCATGATTGAGGCGGCAGAATACGGCAAGGCGCTTTTAGAGCTGGCCTTGCAGGAGCAGAAGGATGAACAAATCAAGGAAGAGCTGGCGGTGATCTGCGCTGCCGTAGAGCAGGAACGGGGCTATGTGACCCTGCTGGACACACCGGCCGTGCCCATTGAGGAAAAACTGACCCTGGTAAAGGGCGCTTTTTCCAAGGCGGATCCCTTGCTTCTCAACTTCCTGTGCCTTTTGTGCGAGAAGCGGGCATTTTATGCCCTTCCTGCCTGCGCAGCCGCCTATGACAAGTACTATGACGAAGCCCACGACATTCTCCGTGCCACCGCTTTCACGGCGGTGAAGATGGACGAACGTCAGTGTGCCGCTCTGCAGAAAAAGCTGGCGCTGCTCACAGGCAAGCAGGTCATCCTGAAAAACGAGCTGGACCCCGGCCTCATTGGCGGCATCACCCTGCGCTACGGCGGTACGCAGCTCACAGACAGCATCCGTTCCAGACTGGACAAGCTGCACCGCAGCCTGTCCGATACGATCATATAAGGTTGGTGAGACCGTGAATTTAAGAATCGACGACATCAGCAAGATCATCAAAGATCAGATTAAGAATTACGGCAGCAAGACCCAGCAGGACGAGATCGGCTATGTCATCCAGGTAGGCGACGGCATCGCCAAGGTACATGGCCTGGAGAAGTGCAAGTCCAATGAGCTGCTGCGCTTTGAAAACGACTCCGTGGGCATGGCGCTGAACCTGGAAGAGAGCTATGTCAGCGTGGTCATGCTGGGTACCGATGTGGGTATTAGTGAGGGCAGCCTGGTGCGGCGCACGGGACAGGTGGTCTCCGTGCCTGTGGGCGAGGCCCTGATCGGCCGCGTTGTGGATGCCCTGGGCAAGCCCATTGACGGCCGTGGCCCCATTGCCACCCGTGAAATGCGCCCCATCGAGCGCAATGCCCCCGGGATTAT
>JAZNVK010000246.1:0-2391 GCA_045592805.1 Faecousia sp. | reverse complement strand
CCCGACGTGGGAATCCGTTCCCCTAAATGTTTCGATTATATGGGAATTTGGTATAAAACGGAGGGTTTTAAGGATACGGATTGCCACGGCCACAAGTGGCCTCGCAATGACATTGCGTATTTGATACCTGATTCATGGCCTGAAAATCCTCCTAATACGGGAGCCTTTGGTTGCGCCAAATTGTTCGACAAATTTCTGTTTGACTTACTGCGAACGGAATGTATTTTGCCATAATGTACAATTTTAAGTTTCTTCGTGCTAAATACGCGTGGTTTACATAATTATATTATGGTAAATTTATTGATCTGTTGTAGCTGCGTAGCCTGTTGGTGATGCCACGGGCAGGATGTATCCTGCCCCTACGCATTCTGACGGTAGTGCAGCAGGTCTCGGCGCGCCTGGTAGTCGCGCCCTACGGTGTTGATTTCAAAATGCAGCAAACAGTTCGGCAAATTTCTGTTTTCGGGGTAACCGTGGTGCGGCTTGTTTTGGAATAATTCCTGAGATTGCACATAGCAAAAGCGAGGCGAATTTCGCCTCGCTATCAGTCTTTCAGGCCCTCCAGACGCTTGATCTCCCGTAGGATGCTGTCAACGGACTCGCCTTCGGTGGTCCAGTCCTCTTTCATGATTTGCAGCATCTGCTTTTGTGCTTCGATGGCCCCGTCAATGTCGCCAAGAATCACGCAGATCTGGGAAATGGCATCCTCGCAGTCGGTGAATCTGGGTTTCGGACGCATAGGCTGACACTTTTTGAAATATTCCAGCGCTTCCTCATAACGCCCCAGCTTCGCCATGGCGCTGCCGTATTCGAACCATACCTGCCACTTGTGTTGATAATCGTTCAGCATCTTCTGCCACCAATTCATGGCTTCGGGGAGCTTGCACTCGGCCTGACAGATGTAGCCCATGTACATCTCGTAGTGGTAGGAATGTTCCAATGCTTTCATCTGTTCCGCATAATCCCTTGCTTCCGCCGTGCGGTGGTCGGCGATCAGCAGATCCAGCAGCCAGAAGTAATTCCGAATATCTTTTGGGTGCTGCGCTGTGACGGATTTGTAGAATTCAATCAGCTCAGCGTGGTTGACGAAGTTCCAGTCCTGGTAGGGCCCGTGTTCTGCATCAAAGATGGCATTGTGCGCATCCTTTTTGCCGGGAATCTGCTGCAATGCGGCTCTGGCCAGGGGCTTGGCCAGCTCATGGTATTCGTTGGCCCGCTTGTTGTAAAGCATGGCCAGCAGCAGACCTGCCTGCGCACTGTGCTCCGACTTGCTCTGCAGACCCTGCAGATATTTCTCATGCTGGCGGAATTCGTCGTAAGACAGGAAACGCACGTCGTAGAGCATGTTTTCAATACGCTCCATACGGTGCTCGTCGGTCATGGAGAACAGCTCGTCGATGGTCACGCCGAAAATGACGGACAGATCGGGCAGCATCAGGATATCGGGCATATTGGTACCGCTTTCCCATTTGCTGACGGCCTGGGCGGACACGCCCAGCTTTTGCGCCAGCTGCTCCTGGGTCATGGAGCGGCTTAAGCGCAGAGATTTGATTCGGTTTCCGAAATCGGAGTTCATAGGTAAACCTCCTTGTTTTTTGATTACAGGTATATTCTACCGGCATGAAAATCAAAAAGCTATGACCGGGAGCTTGAGCAAAACTTGACGGCTTGTTGAATTTATTATAGGGCATCCGATCCGAAATGGCAAGGAGCAAGGCTGTCAAAAAAAGACTATACCATTCCCGGCGGATGTGGTAGAATAAGATCAATATGACAAATGAGGATAATTGTAAAGTCCAAAAGGAAAAGGAGGTCTTCCCATGAAGAAACAGATCCATATCTGTCCCATCAAGCGGTTCTACCTGCTGGCTGCACAAATGAAGGCGCCTGTTGCGGCGGTTCTCTGTACCACCGGCAGGATCGATGCCGGAAAGCTGGCAGGTATCAATTATCTCCACCTCTCCTTTGCCGACGTAACGGACGACACAAGGCAGGATGCTTTCCGCATGGAGCAGGCCCTGCAGATCCGAGCCTTTCTGGATGCTGCGACCGCTGCCACGGAACTGTATTTCTGCTGCGACAGCGGTGAGAGCCGCAGCGCAGCCCTTGCCGCAGCCTGGACGCACTATTGCGGGGGAGACGAGATGAAGATTTGGAAAAATATCAAGTACCATCCCAACGAACTGGTCTACTATCTCCAATCCCGAGCCTGCGACCTGCCAATTACAAGAGAGGATGCCCAGGAATTCGCAGCCTACAACCGCAGCCTCTTCCACAAAGCCATCTCAAAGCAAAGAACATAAAAAAGCACGCCTTGGCACTCTGATATGCCGCAGGCACATATCACCCACCGAAGGTGGATATCACATGAAAGATATATCACCCGTTCCG
>JAZNVK010000245.1:0-3551 GCA_045592805.1 Faecousia sp. | reverse complement strand
CCGCCCTACCCCCATCGTGGGCTGCCAGCATGCTCTTAATGCGCCCCGTCTCCTTGTCGAGGATGCACATCTGGGTAGCGTAGCCGTAAGCCACATGGCTGACGGGGTTGGGAACGTCAGCGCCGAGAGGATCGGTCTTGGCAAGGTATTCACCATAGAACTCTCTGCCCTTAAGATCATCCAGCGTTTTGCCGCTATTCAATTCTTCACGTAAGCCCTCAGCGGCGCGGCGCAGCGCCTCGCCGGTGACGAGGGTCTGACGGCTGCCGGAGGTGTCGCCGGAGTCGGGGGCAATCCACGTATTGCTGCGCTCGTAGACGATGTCCTCACGCTTAAGGCCTGTATAGGTGACGGTCAGCTGTACCAACACTGTACCAAGACCCTGTCCAATGCAGGAAGCACCGGCATAGATATGGAGCTTGCCATCCTCCTCTACAATGAGCTTGCAGCGGCCCCAGTCGGCAAGACCAACGCCAACACCTGCATTCTTCATAGCACAGGCAAGCCCCACAGGCTCCCCCGCTGCCACAGCAGCATCATAAGCAGGCTTGATTGCCTCCAGCGTCTCCACGAGACCGGTGGCACCATCCACGATCTGACCGTTGGGCAGCACGCCGCCGGGACGGACGGCGTTGCGCATACGGATCTCCCAAGGAGAGATACCGATCTTCTCCGCCATCATGTTCAGCACTGTTTCGGTAGCGAAGCAGGTCTGGGTCACGCCGAAGCCACGGAACGCACCGGCGGGAGGATTGTTGGTATAATATGCATTACCTTCGATCTCGAAATTCTCGTAGGCATAAGGGCCAGCAGCATGGGTGCAGGCGCGCTCCAGCACGGGGCCGCCCAAGGAGGCGAATGCACCCGTATCGGACTCTACGAAGGCTTTCACACCCTGAATAATGCCGTTTTCATCGCAACCCATGGTCAAATCGATCTCCATGTGGTGACGCTTGGGATGGACGAGGATGGACTCGGCACGGGTCAACTTCATCTTCACGGGGCGGCGGGTCACATAGGTCAGGAGTGCTGCATGATGCTGCACCGACATATCCTCCTTGCCGCCGAAACCTCCGCCGACCAGCATATTCTGCACGTGGCAGTGGTCGTAATCCACACCAAGCATAGAGGCGCACTCGTGGAGTGTAGTATGAGCGCTCTGATCGGTGGTCAGCAGCTTCACGCCGCCGTTGTCCATAGGCAGCGCCACACAGCACTCGGGCTCTAAGAAAGCATGCTCCGTCCAAGGAGTAGAGAAATGCTCGGTAATCACATACTTAGACTTGGCGATTGCCCCATCGGCATCGCCGCGCTTTACGTGCTTATGAGCCTGCACGTTGTTCTCGTCCTCTTCAAACACCAGCGGGGCGTTCTCCGCCTTGGCCTCTTCAATGCTGCGAACGGCAGGCAATACGTCGTACTCCACCTTCACCAAGTCGCGGGCGCGATTGGCGGTCTCCATATCCACAGCACAGATCAAGGCAACGCTATCTCCCAGATAGTGGGTGATCTCACCAACGCCGATAAGGGTGGGCTGATCCTTTTTAATATGACCCACATTCACCTTACCGGGAATGTCCTTTTGGGTCAGCACAGCCACCACACCCTCCAGCGCCTCCGCCTCAGAGGTGTCAATAGACAGCACACGGGCGCGGGCATACTTAGAGCGGACGGCAACACCGTAGCACATACCGTCAACATACACATCATCGGGATACTGACCGTAGCCCAGTACCTTCTCCTCCACATCGAGACGATGGACACGGCTACCCATCTGCCAGTCGTCCTCGGAAGCCACAGGCAACTTGCCCTCACGGAAGATCTTACCTGCCAGCAAAATGGCATCAATAATCTTTACATAGCCGGTGCAGCGGCAGATATTGTTGCGAATAGCAAAGGCAGCCTCCTCGCGGGTAGGATCGCTATCCACATCCAACAGAGCCTTGGCGGAGATCACCATGCCGGGAATACAGAAACCGCACTGCACAGCGCCGGCCTCTCCGAAAGCGAAGGTATAGACCTCCTTCTCCCAATCACTCAAGCCCTCCACCGTCTGGATAGTCTTTCCTTCCAGTTTATCAGTTTGTGGAATGCAGGCCTTGGTGGGCTTGCCATCAATCAAAACATGGCACGTGCCGCAAGCACCCTCACTGCAGCCGTCCTTTACAGATGTCAGATGCAATTCATCGCGAAGAAATCGAATCAGCTTCTGATTCTTCTCCACGGTAACACTCTTGCCGTTGACAATGAAAGTTGCCATCTTGCTGCTCTCCTTTTCAATGAAAATAGGTCTATCGATACATACTGTTAAAATTACCTAAAAATTTGTAATCATTATACAACTTTTATTTGGTTTTCGCAATAGGTAGTACACGTTGACGTTATCCTTTTTTAAGTATAACGAGATAAATTTACGAAAAAAGAGCCGAGGAAATCCTCGACTCTTTCAATTTAGCCACAATAACTCTCGATAGCGGAAATAAGCTCCGTTTTGCCGATGCCCTTCTCTGCAGAGAAAGGAATTAACTGCACAGACTCATCCAGTTCCAGCGTTTCGCGGATACGGGCGATATTTGGCTCTATTTCACTCTTTTTCAGCTTATCCAGCTTATTTGCCACTACGATGAGAGGGCAGCCTGTGGACTTAAAATAGTCGCACATGGTGATGTCATCGGCGGTGGGTTTGTGACGAGAATCCACGATCAGTACGCCAAGCGTTACCAAGCCTGCCTCGGCGAAATAGTGCTCCATCAGCATACCCCAGCGGACACGTTCACCCTTGGAAACCTTGGCATAACCGTAACCGGGCAGGTCGGTGAAGTAGATCTTATCGTCAATGCGGAAATAGTTGATCTGAGTGGTCTTACCGGGGGTTGCACCTACGCGGGCAAAGTTCTTGCGGTTCAAAACACGGTTGATGACCGAGGATTTACCCACGTTGGAGCGGCCTGCAAAGGTCACCTGAGGGCGACCATCGCGGACAAAATTGGCTGCATTCACAGCAGAGAGAACAAACTCAGCGCGATTAAAGTTGATTGCCATGGCGCACCTCCGTATAAGATGTATCGGCAGCAAAGGTGGAGAGATGATCCACCGCATCGGCCTGCGTTTCAGGCACCAGTGCAGCGGCAAAGACGGCGTCCACCGTTTCCACAGGAATGAAGTGGAGCGCCTTACGCACCACAGGGTCGATGTCCTGCAGATCTTTTTCGTTCTCCTTGGGGATAATCACGGTCTTAATGCCGTTGCGCAGGGCTGCCATAGTCTTTTCTTTCAGACCGCCGATGGGCAGCACGCGACCGCGGAGGGTCACCTCACCTGTCATGGCCACCTCACGGCGTACCAAGCGGCCGGTGAGAGCAGAGAGCATAGCGGTAGTAATAGCAATGCCTGCACTTGGGCCATCCTTCGGCGTTGCCGCCTCGGGGAAATGGATGTGGATGTCCTTGGTCTTGTAGAACTCCTTCTCAAGGCGCAGGCTATCGGTGCGGCTGCGAAGGCAGCAGAGGGCGGCCTTCGCAGATTCCTGCATGACCGTGCCCAAATTGCCC
>JAZNVK010000244.1:0-12741 GCA_045592805.1 Faecousia sp. | reverse complement strand
GGCTTTATCACCAACGAAGAGCGTTATCGTCTGGTTGTCAAGCAGTGGGAGCAGACCATTAAGGATGTTACCGGCGCTCTGCAGGAGAACCTGGATCGCTTCAACCCCATCTACATGATGGCGGACTCCGGCGCCCGTGGTACCATGAACCAGATCCGTCAGCTGGCCGGTATGCGTGGCCTGATGGCCGATACCAACGGCCGCACCATCGAGATCCCCATCAAGGCAAACTTCCGTGAAGGTCTGTCTGTTCTGGAGTACTTCATCTCCTCCAGAGGCGCACGTAAGGGCCTGACCGATACCGCTCTGCGTACCGCTGACTCCGGTTACCTGACCCGTCGTCTGGTTGATGTCTCCCAGGAGGTCATCATCCGTGAGCACGACTGCGGCACCAAGCACGGCATCAACCTCTGCGAGGTCGTCGAAAAGGGACAGGTCATTGAGACCTTTGCCGCCCGTATCCATGGCCGCTTCTCCGTAGAGGATATCTGCGATCCCGTCACCGGCGAGCTGCTGATCTCCAAGGACCGCATGATGTCCGAGGACGATGCCAAGCTGCTGGAAGAGCATGGCATCCGCAATGTCTATGCCCGTACCGTCTTGGGCTGCCGTGCCAAGAGCGGTGTCTGCGCCAAGTGCTACGGCATGAACCTGGCCACCTCTGAGCTGGTCAACCTGGGCGAGGCTGTCGGTATCATCGCAGCACAGTCCATCGGTGAGCCCGGTACTCAGCTGACCATGCGTACCTTCCACACCGGCGGCGTTGCGGGTGATGACATCACCCAGGGTCTGCCCCGTGTTGAGGAACTCTTCGAAGCCCGTAAGCCCAAGAAGATGGCAGTCATCTCCGAGATCGACGGCGTTGCCGACGTAGACGACAGCCACCGCAATGCCCTCCGTGACGTCACCATCACCGCTGATGACGGCGAAGTCAAGCTCTATCAGGTGCCTTACTCCGTAGGTCTGAAGGTAGAGCATGGCAAGCGCGTGAAGAAGGGCGAGCCCATCACCGATGGTGCTCTGAATCCCCATGACGTGCTGCGCATCTCCGGTGTTGAGGCAGTGCAGGATTACCTGACCCAGGGCGTTCTGGCTGTGTACCGTCAGCAGGGCGTTGACATCAACGACAAGCATATCGAGGTCATCATCCGTCAGATGATGCGCAAGGTTCGTGTGGAAGATCCCGGCGATACCGAGCTCCTCTCCGGCACTGTTGTGGATGTCTACGAGTACGAGGCTGCCAACGATAAGATCCGTGAGCGCATTGAGGCCGGCGAGACCGACCTGCGTCCCGCTACCAACACCCTCATGCTCATGGGTATCACCAAGGCATCTCTTGCCACCGAGTCCTTCCTGTCCGCCGCCTCCTTCCAGGAGACCACCAAGGTGCTCACCGCAGCCGCTATCAAGGGCAAGGTGGATAACCTGGTCGGCCTGAAGGAGAATGTCATCATCGGTAAGCTGATCCCCGCCGGTTCCGGCCTGGATATCTACCGCAGCTATGAGACCAACGAGTGGCCCGAGTCCGAGGTCACCCAGGATATGATCGACAACGAGCAGCAGGGCTGATTTCCTGAATAACTTACAGCGCCGGGGAGGCAAAATCTCCCCGGCGCTGCTGTTTGTTCGGGTATTCCCTTGTAATCCTATGAAAAATATGCTATAATCTATGGTTAGAAAGAACCACTCCCATTGCGCTATGGAGGAATACCATGAACAGAAAACAGCACGAAGAGACGGAGATCGATTTTCGCCGTCTGGCGCTGGCGGTCTGGGCGAAAAAGTGGATCATCATTCTGGTGACGCTGCTGTCTGCCCTGGTCTCCTTTTTTGGCACTATGTTTCTCATTACGCCGGAATACGAGTCCGCTGCCATGTTTTATGTGAATAACAGCACCATCTCCGTGGGCGATGCCGCTTTGAGCATCTCCTCCGGCGATATTTCCGCTTCCAAGAGTCTGGTGGACTCCTATATCGTCATCCTCCACACCCGGGAAACTCTGGAAGAGGTTATCGACCGTGCCGGTGTTCAGATGGATTACGAGGATCTGGACGATATGATCACCGCCGCTTCGGTTAATGCCACGGAGATTTTCCAGATCATCGTCACGGATACCGACCCCTACCGTGCCGAGAAGCTGGCAGATGCCATTGCCCAGGTTCTGCCGGAGCGGATCGATCAGATCATTGACGGCTCTACGGCAAAAATCGTAGATGCCGCGGTTCTTCCGACGAAGACCAGTTATCCAAGCAAGCTGCAGAATACGGCCATCGGCTTCCTGCTGGGCGCGGCAGTAACCGTCAGTATCATCGTGCTGCGGGAGCTGTTTAATAATTCGATCCGCTCGGAGGAGATCTTGAACGATCTTTGTGACTATCCCATTCTGGCCTCCGTACCCGATATGTCTGCGCCGGATAAGGGTGCTTACTACAGCGCCAACCAAAAGCGCCGCCGCAGTGACGGTGCAGCAAAACAGACAATTTTGGTGGGCGGCAACATCAGCTTTGCGGCCTCCGAAGCCTATAAGCTGTTGCGCACCAAGCTGCAGTTCTCCTTTGCAGATGAAAAGAGCTGCCATGTGATCGGCATCTCCAGCGCCATTCCCGGGGAGGGCAAGAGTCTATCGGCGGGAAATCTCGCCCATGTGCTCTCGGAGCTGGGGAAGAAGGTTCTGCTCATGGACTGTGACCTGCGCCGCCCCTCCGTACCGGAAAAGCTGCCTGTGAAGCAGGCACCCGGTCTGTCCGGCTATCTCTCCGGCCAGCACGGCCTGGAGGAGACCTTCCAGCCCAGCGGTCTGGAAGGGGAGGAGAGCTCCTTCAACGTCATCGCCTCCGGCCGCAATCCCCCCAATCCCGTGGAGCTGCTCAGCTCCTCCAAGATGAGCAAGCTCCTGGATCAGCTCCGCAAGGACTATGACTACATCATTCTGGATCTGCCCCCCATCGGAGAGGTCAGTGATGCCCTGGTGGTCTCCAAAATGATTGACGGTCTCCTGCTGGTGGTGCGTCAGAACTACTGCAGCCGCAATGATTTCACCTCGGCTGTCCGTCAGTTCAACTTTGCCGATACCAAGATCCTGGGCATTGTCTTTAACTCTGTCACAGAGAGCGGAAAAGGGAAATACTACAAAAGCTATGGGAAATAAAAAAGCGGAGCCGTAAGGCTCCGCTTTTGGTATGTGGGTTTATTCGATATTCTCGATCAGGCCGTAGCCGCCGTCATTTCTCTTGTAGACCACCGCAAAGGCCTGGTTGTTTTCCTCGTCCTTAAAGGCGAAGAAATTGTGCTCCAGCAGGTTCATCTGAAGGATCGCTTCCTCACGGGTCATGGGCTTCATGGGGAATTCCTTGACACGGACGATCTCGAAGGCCTTGTCCTCTTCAACCTCGGGGGCGAAGGAGGTGACCTCAGCAGAACGGACGAAAGCGTCCTGACGGAGACGACGGGCAAGACGGGTCTTGTTCTTGCGGATCTGGCGCTCAATGGTGGAGACCGCTGCATCGATGGATGCGAACATATCCGAAGTTGCCTCGCTGGCGCGGAAATAGGTGCTTGCGGCATGAACCGTAATTTCTACTTTATTACGGTCCTTCTCTACAGAAAAGGCGACAAGTGCCTCCGCATCCTCACGGAAGAAGCGTTCCAGCTTCATTACCTTCTTTTCGGCATAGGCGTGGACATTGGAGGGCAGGCTGACTTTTTTCTCGGTGAATTGGAATTTCATAGTAGTCGCTCCTTTCATGTTTTAGGGGTGTGCGATCTATTCACGCCGTATTCGGCGGTCATAGCTAACGAAACTCAAGCTATCCTGCTTTTATTATACCATACTTTTGGAAATAATCAAGTATCATCTGCCTGGTTTATTAAAAGCTTGTCCATAATTGCACGATAAATGGATTCTGCCTTCTGGGAGAAGGCGTTGGCCAGGCGCATGGCCTGCTTCTGGTTGGGCGCCATCAGCTCCATGTTCAGCAGCTCGCTGACCTCGTCGGTCAGGGTAAGGCGGACGGAGAAATCACCGCTCTCCCGCTTGGAGACCTCCGTCTTTACATAGCTGCTGCGGCGCACCTCACGGTTAAAGCGCTCCACAGCGGCCTGGGCTCTCTGGGCAACGGCATAGGCAACGGCATCCTCCGTGACCTCGCCTGCCTCCCGCCCCTTCTGGGTGATCACGTAGCGGTCGCCCTCGGTCTCCTCCAGATGCCCGGAGGCCACCATCTGCGGCACAGCCTGCGCCAGATCAAAATAGCTGAAGCGGTCGTCCTGATAAGCCAATTCATATAATTTCTGCAGATCTACGGGATAGACCACACGGGCCATCACGTAGAGGATCAGCAGTTTCACATCCAGCATGTCGTGGATAAAGCCTTTGGGTTCCATGTTGCACCTCACTGTCTCTGTATAATTCTATTATAGCGGAAATATCACCGCTTGGCAACTGCCTTTTCACCCTTTCCGAAAAAAAGCATATTCTGTACAGAAAGGATGTGAAAAATATGGACAATGAGATCACCCTTGTAGGGGGCGACAAGCGGAGCTACTGGGCTGCGCAGTATCTGCGGCAGCAGGGGATGGACGTGCGCTGCTGTGGCGTGCCGGGAGAAGAGGGACAGGTGATTCCAAAAACAATTCGGAACCTGATCCTGCCCTTTCCCTCCTTTCAGGGGGAGCTGATCCGCGGTGCTTCAGCGATCCCCGTACGTGCGCTGTTGCCGAGTCTGGGGCAGGGGAGCCGTGTCTTTGGCGGAATGCTGGGCCCTATGGCGGCGGTTTTTCATGAGAGAGGCGCCTGTTGCTGCGAGCTCTACGGTACCGAGCCGCTGACCACCGCCAATGCCGCTGTTACGGCGGAGGCGGCTGTATTCCTTGCCATGGAACGCCTGCCTGTTGCGCTGGAGGGGGCAAATTGCCTGGTGATCGGCTTCGGGCGGATCGGGAAACTGCTGGCGCAAAAGCTGCGTTCTCTGGGGGCAGAGGTTTGTGTCTGCGCCCGCAATGCGGGGGATCGTGCCATGGCAGAGGCATGGGGCTGTAAAGCAGATCAGACAGGTGTTTACCATGGAGGTCTTTCTCCCTATGCTGTGGTTTTCAATACCGTCCCCCATGAGGTTTTGTCGCCCTCTCAGCTGGCGCAGCTTTCCCCGGATTGCCTGCTTATAGAGCTGGCTTCCGCTCCCGGCGGCTATGACCCCACTGTCTGCAGCGTTCTGGGATTGCAACATATTGCCGCCGCCGGTCTGCCCGGGAGATACGCCCCAAAAACAGCGGGAATTCTCTATGCCCAAAGCATCCTTGCATTCCCTGAAGGAGAGGATGAGCCTTGAAAAAGACCATTGGATTTGCCCTCTGCGGCTCCTTTTGCACCCTGCGATCGGCGCTCAATTGGTTGAAGCCGCTGACGCAGGACTTTGATGTACTGCCGATTTTCTCCGAAAATACCATCCATACAGACAGTCGCTTTGGCGCTGCGGCTGATTTTGCTGCCGAGGTAACGGAGCTCTGCGGCAGACCGCCCCTGACCACCCTGACACAGGTAGAACCACTGGGTCCCAGAAAGCTGCTGGATCTGCTGGTGGTTGCTCCATGCACAGGCAATACCCTGGGCAAGCTGGCCAATGGAATCGCTGACAGCGCCGTGACCTTCGCCTGTAAGGCACATTTGAGAAACAGCCGCCCCGTGGTTTTGGCCATCTCCACCAACGATGCTCTGGCTGCATCTGCGGAGAATATCGGCAAGCTCCTGGTGCGGAAGAACTATTATTTCGTCCCCTTTGGTCAGGATGATTGGCAGAATAAGCCCTGCAGCATGGTGGCGCATATGGAGCTGCTGCCGGAAACCGTGGAGGCTGCATTACGGGGCGAGCAGCTGCAGCCCCTCCTGCGAAATTACTGATTGCAAAGCCTTCGCCTTTCCTGTATAATAAAGACAAAGGAGTTGATACCATGCCGAAATTCAGCCTGATCGTACCGGTTTACAAGGTAGAGGAGTACCTGCCCAAGTGCATCGAGTCGGTGCTCGCCCAGAAAAATCAGGATTTCGAGCTGCTGCTCATCGATGACGGTTCTCCCGACAACTGCGGCAAGATCTGCGACGACTATGCAGCCAAGTATTCCGGGAAGATCTCCGTCATCCACCAGCCCAACGGTGGCGCAGGCGCAGCAAGAAACCACGGCATCCGCCTGTCCAAGGGGGAGTATATCCTGTTTTTGGACAGCGATGATTCTATCTCGGAGGATCTGCTCTCCGATTTGGCAGATGTGATCGAGAAACAGGCTGTGGATCTGATTCTCTACGGCGCCCGGGTGATCAAGGACGGCAAAGAGGTGGGTCAGCTGCACGAGGATGTACCCACGGAGCAGGTGATCTCTGTGAAGGAGCATCCCAAGCTGTATTTCGGTGTCATGGCACCCTGGAACCGTGCTTATAAGAAGACCCTGTTTACGGAAAACGGCATCGACTTTGCCACAAAGGTCTGGTATGAGGATATCCGTGTGGTGACCAAGATCTTAGCGGTCAGCGAGACTGCCTACCGTCTCTCCAAGCCCTACTACCGCTATATTCGGCGGGAGGGCAGTGCCATGAACAACAAAAACAGCGGCCGGAACGTGGAGATCCTCTATGCTTATGACGATATCCTGTCCTGGTATGATGCCCGTGGTCTGCTGGAAACCCATCGCAAGGAGCTGAGCTTCCAGGCAGTGCAGCATATTTTGTTGGCAGCCACGGTGCGCGTGCTGCTGATTGATAAGAAGCACGAGCTCATCGGCCGGTTCCGCAGCTATATGGAGGAGCATTTCCCGAATTATCGGGAGAACCCCTATCTGCCTCTGCTGGACAGCAACAAGCGTTTGATCTACAAGCTGCTGCTGAAGAAACGCTACGGCAGTATCCGCTGGATCTTCCGCATCAAGGGGCTTTTAGGGAAATAAAAAATGAGCGATCTGTGTCATGCAGATCGCTCATTGCTTTTACAGACTGTTTAGACCTGCGCCCTGCAGCCACTTCAGCAGCTCTGCTGCCGTGCCGGGGCGGTCAGTGGTCTGGAATTCCGTTCTGCCGGGGATCATACGGGTGTTGTCATCGCTCTCCGCCCAGACCACACGCTGCAAGATCCGTTCCTTACAGGCCAGGGGGTCTTCTCCCTGATATTCCTGCCACTGCAGCACGATGCTGGCTTCGAAATTGTCCGTTGTCCAGCGGCCGAAATTGGTAGTGGGACTCTTCCAGAGCCACTTTTTGCGGGAGTTGCTGCTGCGCAGAGGCTTCAGAAAACCGTTATGAATGTCCTGAGAGCAGCGCATGAGCCAGATCACATGGTAGCCGGCTTTCTGGAAAAACTTGCACACTTTAAAGAATGTGGGCTCCATCAACAGCCCGTCCTGGATCATCATGACGAACTGCTTTATCTGCACATAGGCGATGACTGTCTCGCCGTCCAGTGTAATGGGGACGTTCCTGTTTTCCGGAGGTACAATGCTCTGCCACTGGCGGATCCATTCCTCGCCGGGACTCTGGTGAAAGGGCTTCTTTCTTCCGAACAGCATAGTTTCTCTCTCCTTTTCAGCCTGCCAGGGGTTGTACACGGATCTCGTAGGTAATACAACCGGTGGCCTTTTCTTCAATGACGATGGTATAGGAAACGGTCAGAGTGCCGCCCTCCTCGGTCAGATCGCAGCAGATCCCTTCTGTGCGGAGCTGAATCATCAGAGCGCCATAGCCCACATCATAGAGAGAAAGATCCTCCTGCCCCGGGACAAAGGTCATCCTGGACTCCACTGCACCGCTGCGGCTCAGTACAACCCGATTCTGCTCTACACGGAAATCTGTGCGGGTGCCCTGCAGACCGGTCAGCTCCGTCTCCGCATAGCTCAGTTCTATGGCATCGTCCAGAATTCGCATGGTACCGGCGGTGACCAGCTCGGTAGTTTCCGGTGCCTCTTCCTCAAACTGCTGGATGGAAGAAATGGTCAGAAGTACAGCTTTTTCCATATCAGTCTTCCATGGCAAGGTTCAGAAGCTCGTCCAGCAGCTGGCTGTAGGGGATGCCGCTGGCGGCAAAGAGCTTGGGATACATGGAGATGGAGGTAAAGCCGGGCAGGGTGTTGATCTCGTTAAAGACCACCTCGCCCTTGTTATAGGTGACAAAGAAGTCTACCCGGGACAGACCACGGCAGCCCATGGCGCGGTAAACCCGAATAGCAGCCTCCCGAACCTCCTCGGCACGATCATCGTCAATACGGGCGGGGATAAAGAGCTGAGCGCAGTCGGAGATATATTTGGCATCGTAATCATAGAACTCCGTGCCGGAGTCGATCTCGCCGCAGATGGAGGCAGCGGGGGAGTCGTTGCCCAGCACAGCCACCTCTACCTCAGCGCCGTTGATGAATTCCTCTACCAGCACCTTGCTGTCGTACCCGGCAGCAACCTCCAGAGCAGCCAGCAATGCCTCCCGGTTTTTCGCCTTGGCAACGCCCACAGAGGAGCCGGTGCCGGCCGGCTTAATAAAGACGGGGTAGGAGAAGCGCTGCTCCACGCTGTCCAGAACGCTCTCGGGATTGCACTTCAGAGCGTGGGCGGTGACCAGAAGCCAGGCCGCCTGACGGATACCGGCATGGTCAGCCACCAGCTTGGTCATGGTCTTGTCCATGCAGGCGGCAGAGGCGGCAACACGGGGGCCCACACAGGGCAGACCTGCCAGCTGCATTAAGCCCTGTACAGAGCCGTCCTCGCCGTTTTCACCGTGAAGTACGGGGAAAACCACGTCGATCTGCTGCTGCACCACGCAGTCTCCTTCAAAAATCAGCAGGCCCTGACCGCGAACGGGAGAGATGGCAGCAGGACGGTTCTCCTCATGGGTCATCCAGGTGCCGGCGGGGAGCATATGGTAGTTGCTGCCGCCGAAGAGGATCCATTCGCCCTTCCTGGTGATGCCTACGGGGAAAATATTATATTTTTCCTTGTCTAAATTATTCAGTACGGACTCCGCAGAGCGAAGGGAGACCTCATGCTCCGGAGAGATGCCGCCGAACAAAATACATACACTCAGTTTTTTCACAGAAATATCCTCCAAAGGTATTGTCATTATATCATATGTTATTTTCCCAATAAATACAAGTGTTATTTTTTCAGCACACAGCAAAAAAGCAGGGCAAAGCCCTGCTTTTTACGCAAAAGAACCATCCCGCCGCCCTACGTAAAGGGAAATTTGCCGCAACGCCTTAATGGGAACGAATAACTAAGAGCTAAGGACTAAAAACTGAGGTGTGCCTTCGGCACGGATTTGGAATATTTAGCCCGTCAAACAGAAATATGTCGAACAGTTTGTCGTAGCCAAAGCCACCCGTATTGGGAGGAATTTCAGGCTATGAGTAAGGCATCAAATTACGAACTGTCATTGCGAGGCCACCTGTGGCCGTGGCAATCCGTATCCTTAAAACCCTCCGTTTTATACCAAATTCCCATATAATCGAAACATTTTTGGAACGGATTGCCACGTCGGGCTTACGCCCGCCTCGCAATGACATGGCTTTTCGGTAGCCTGTTCCTCTATTGAAAAGGTGGATTTGGGCAAAAGCATACAGTTCGAGAAACATTAATTTGACTTTATTTCAATACCCATCGGCGGAGCCGATACCTCAGTTATTAGTTCTTAGTTATTAGTCCTTAGCCTCAGCCTCACCGATAAACATCTATTTTACTCAATTTTAAATCCCGTCGGCGCTGCCGACACCACCATCATTCACCATTCACCATTCGTCATTCACCAAAAATTGATTCACGTTTAGTACAGCCTCTTTACTCCACCGAGGCTACTACGCCCAAAAACAGGATCGTGCCTGTTTCGTTGTCCAGAATGGCCATAACAAAGGGCCTGTCCAGGGTAATACTCTTGGGAACACCCTTATAGGTGATCTCGGCGGAGGAGGCAGCAGCGGCTTTGGTGCCGCTCTCGTCGATGCTGATGCTGCAGCTGTGGTTTACTTCAGATACAAACAGCGGTGCGTCACTGATCCGCCCGAGATCGGCATTTTCGGAGAAAAGATTGCCCATCCCCATGCGCGTCAGTGCCTCCATGGGAGAAAAAGAGGAGTTCAGTTCCAGGCGAGGCATGGTAACGGCGGTATCTGTTACTCTTGCGCTGCGCCAGAGACGCAGGAATTCTGCTCCATCCAGCTTGCTGAGGAAGTCCTCCATGGAAAGATCTGCCTCCGGCAGCAGTGCCAGGAAGCTGTAGCCGTTCTCGTATTCCTTCACAAAACCGGCGGCATTCTCGGTTTGGATATACTGTTCCGCAGCACCCTGCATCATCCGGGCAACTTGCACCGTGCCGTCAAAGGAGGTAAAGCTGCCGTCAAAGCTGTTCTCAGGCTCAAAAGCCTCTGCCCACTGACCGTCAAAGCACAGGGCGTTGAGCAGCACCATGCAGTCGGTGGGATCCAATTCCTTCACCAGCTCCGTGATCCTGTCCTTGGTGTGCTCTGCTACCCAGGCGTTGATCTCTGTCACGATCTGCCCGTTGAAGGCGGTGCTGTAAATCTCAGCACCGAAATAATCCCCGTTGGTTTGCAGGAAGCTCTCCTTGACCCCCAGAGAATTCTGAAACCAGATGGAGTTGGCAAGCAGCAGCTCCTGCCGCTCATCCTGCTGCAAGCTGTAAAGATAGCGGTTCAGTTCAGCGCTGGGCAAGCCCATTACCTGCTCCATTTGCTGCAAGGTCTCCCGATCGGCGCCATTTGCCACCATAGCCATGAGAAGATACAGGCTGTAGGGTGAGAGCATCACGCCCGCTTCCTCATAACTCTCCTTCAGAAGCTCCAGCGCAAAATTCGCAGCTGCGGTCTCGTAGACCTGATCCGGCGCCATGGGCTCCACAGCTGCAGGTACGATCTTTGCCATCAGGTTCTGCGTGCCTGCGCCCACCACCACTTCAACCTCCGGCGCAGCCGTTCCGCAACCGAAAAGCTGCAGACACAAAAGCACCGCAAGACAGACCGAAAGAATCTTTTTCATGGAAAATTCCTCCTTTGGAATGATGTTTTATAGACGACGTTTGCGTAAAAAAGTTCCGTATTGTGTTTCATAATAATTGTGCTATAATGGTGGAAGGGACAGACGGATGTCCGGTCTCGAGAAGAATGCAGGAGGAACCGCCATGGAGAACAGCAGACAAACCCGTGTGCTGGAGATCTTTTTCCGCGGATTGCGGGGAGAGGATCTCTCGGTGCAAAAGCTGGCAGATGAATATGACGTATCCACCAAGTCCATCACCCGCAGCATCAATGACCTGAAGGCTTTCCTGGCGGATCATCGGGAGCTGGTGGGTTATACGGAGCTGCGCTATTCCTATGGGGATAAGTGCTACCGTCTGTTTATGGATGAGTTCCTCTCCAATAAGGAACTGTTTGCCTTGGTAGAGGTGATGATCGGTGCCAGAGCTTTCTCCAGAGAGGATCTGCTGCGCCTGACGGAGAAGCTCAAAGGCTTCACCACTCCGGAGGACAGAGGCAGGTTGGAGCAGCTGATCCGCAAGGAGCTCTATCACTACCCCGAGGTACGCCACGATTGCGAGAGCGTGCAGGATTATCTCTGGCAGCTGGTGGGCTGCATCGAGCAGCGGCAGGAGATCTCCATCGACTACTACCGCATGGATCGCAAGTGGGTCACCCACCGTCTGCGGCCGGCCTCCGTCATGTTTACGGACTACTATTTTTATCTCATCGCCTTTATGACCGAGGGCAAGACGGAGAAGCCCTATTATTTCCGCATCGACCGCATCCGTCAGCTTACCGTTCACCGCAAAAACTTCACCGCCGAGGATACCCATCACTTTGACGAGGGTCTGCTTCGCCGCCGAAGCCTCTTTATGTGGCCCGGGCCTCTGCGTACCATCCGCTTTGAATTTACCGGCCCCTCGGTCCAGGCGGTGCTGGATAAGCTGCCCACGGCAAAAATCATCGACCGCAGCACCACAGCCGAAGGGAAACCCCTCTATCTCATCGAGGCCGAAACCTACGGCAACGGTATAAAAATGTGGCTTCTGAGCCAGGGCAGCTGGGTCAAAGTGACCTCCCCGGAGGAATTTGTGTAGGAGATGAAAAGGGAAATCCGGCGCATGGCACATATTTACGGCCTGTAAATCTTTTTAATAGGACAGACATCTGTCCTGCTGCGCTGCTATGATAAAGGCAGCGAAGAGGAAAGGGGAACTGTCCCAATGGGAGAGGCTGTTGAATTGTCCGAAGATCTGCTGAAGCTCATAAAAAAAGAGCCGGAACTGCTGAACGATGTCTACCGGGAGATCTGGGAGTCTCTGGGAATTGAAACTGCTGTCGCCTTTTATGGATATTTCCGAGGTCAGCAGATCAGCTATCCCATGCGCCTGCTCAGCCCTGAAGGTGTCCGCCGCTGTATTTTTCGGGAGTATGATGGCTGCAATTTACGTCAATTGGCCGTCAAATTCGGCTACTCCGAAAAGTCCCTCCGCCGAATCCTCTCCGAAGAATCCAAAACCTGAAGAAGCTGCCCCAGAAACAGGGCAGCTTCTTTTATGTTGCAAGAGCAAAGCGTGCTGAACAGTAAATGGGGAAGGAAAATGACTCCACCCACGAGAATAGAATAAAAGGTAAATAGATGTTTCTCGAACTGTATGCTTTTGCCCAAATCCACCTTTTCAATAGAGGAACAGGCTACCGAAAAGTCATGTCATTCCGAGGAGGGCGTAAGCCCGACGTGGGAA
>JAZNVK010000243.1:0-5949 GCA_045592805.1 Faecousia sp. | reverse complement strand
CTGAAAAACTGCGTTGCACCAAAGGCTTCTCCTTGAGGAGAAGCTGTCGCCGTAGGCGACTGATGAGGTGTGCAGTAGGCAAAAATGTATAAATATCAAGGGTTTCGGCGAATCCGTGCTGTCGCACACCACCTCATCCGTCAGCCCTTCGGGCTGCCACCTTCTCCTCAAGGAGAAGGCTTTGGTTGCGCCAAACTGTTCGGCAAATTTCTGTTTGACGGGCTAAATATTCCAAATCCGTGCCGAAGGCACACCTCAGTTTTTAGTCTTTAGCTCTTAGTTGTTAGTTCCTAAACAGACCGGCAAATTTCTGTTTGACGGATGAAATAATCTAAATCCGTGCCGGAGGGGGCGCCATTAGTTATTTGCTCTTGGTTCTTAGTTCCCAGACAGACCGGCAAATTCCTGTATGACCCTCGTGGGCATGTGCTGTTCTGTGGTGATGACGTTTTTTGTGCAATATTATTGATAATCTCTTTTGGATTTGTGCAAATGTACAATATTTCAATATAGAATATTTAACAGGGCAGATTTGCATACTTGCCTGAAAAGTTTTGCATTGAATTTATTATTCTTTTGTGCTACACTCAATCTATTCACCACTTCGGCAAAATCTATTATTTCTGCTTGTATAGCAACAGAAACGGAGAGAAAACGATGAATAAATTATTAAAACGCTCCTTTTCCTTACTTCTGATCCTCAGCCTGGTCATCTCCCTGTTCGCTGGGCTGACTTCGGTCTCCGCTGCTTCCTCTTATAACACCGGTTCCTTCGGTGTGATCTGCACCGAACTCTCTTCTCAGGCAACTGCCTATTACACCGGCTCCTACACCTATGCCAGACTCTCTGCCCAGACCGGCAGTACCTTGAAGAGCAGTATTTCGGCACTGGTTACATCGGATCGCAGTACGGTGGGCTATAATGGTCTGAAGACCTATTTTCCCCGTACCGATGCGGTCAATGGCAGCAGCAGTACCCTCCGTCTGTTCTACTGCGGTGTAAAGGCCGACAGCTCCTGGGACAATGGTACTACCTGGAACCGTGAGCATATGTGGCCCGACTCCAAGGGCGGCAGCGCCTGTGAAGGTGACCTGCACTCTATGCGTCCTACGGATCCCACCCTCAACAGCACCCGTGGCAATAACCCCTACGGCGATACCAATGGTGGCACTGCCAAGTATTCCAGCTCCACCAATGGCAGCGTCTTAGGCGGCTACCTTGCCAACAGCGTTTTTGAGCCCCTGGATAATGTCAAGGGCGATGTGGCCCGTGCCATCATGTATGACTACTGCACCTATTCCTCCCTCAGCAATCTGAGTCTGGTCTTTACCAGCACCGATGTGCTGCTGGATTGGATCGCTCTGGATCCTGTGGATGAGTTCGAAATGAGCAGAAATGATGTCATCCAGGATATCCAGGGCTGCCGCAACCCCTTCGTGGACTACCCTGATCTTGCCTGGCGTGTTCTGAACAAAACAGTTCCCTCTGATCTCATTACCCCTGCCGGTGGCACCGGTACTTCCTATACCATTACCGCCACCAGCAGCAATACCTCCTACGGCACGGTCTCTGTCAGCGGCAATGTGATCACTGCCAGCCCCAAGACCGGCTACTATGCCTCCGGCTATACTGTAGTCAGCGGCTCTGCCACTGTAGCCCAGAACGGTAATACCTTTACGGTTACTGCAAGCTCCAACTGCACCATCCGTATCAACTTCTCTGCAAAGACCACCCTGAGCCTGAAGTTCAGCCAGAACGGCTCTGTGGTCAGTACCAAGAGTGTCTATGCCGGTGACAGCATCACCCTGCCTGCCCATTCCGGCAGCGCCCCCTCCGGCTACAGCTTCCTGGGCTGGGTCACAACCGCTGTCAACGACAGCACTGCCAAGCCCACGGTCTATGCCGCAGGCAGCAGCTATACGCCTAATGCCTCCGGTACCCTTTTTGCCCTCTATTCCTACAGCGTAGGCGGTACCGGCTCCACCGAGTATGTGCTGACCGACATCGGGAGCATCAGCGCTACGGATTCTGTCGTGGTCACCATGACCTATACGGACGGCACGGTCTATGCCCTCTATAACGCCAACGGTACTTCCTCTGCTCCCACGGGAACGATTGTTACTGTCAGCGGTGATAAGCTGGCTTCGACTCCTGCCTCCACCATTCTCTGGAATATCGGCGGAAACAGCTCCGGCTACATCTTCTATCCCGAAGGCACCACCGATACCTGGCTCTACTGCACCGGTACCAACAACGGTGTACGTGTAGGTACCAATACCGCCAATACCTTTGTTATCGATTCCGCTTCCGGCTATCTGAAGCATACCGGCACCGGCCGTTATGTTGGTGTCTACCGTACCAATCCCGATTGGCGCTGCTACACCAACACCACCGGCAACACCGCCAACCAGACTCTGGGCTTCTATGTGAAGGGTCAGGGCGGCACCACCTACTACACCACAACCACAGGTTCCGCCTGCAGCCATAGCAGCACCGCTACCCAGACCGTTAATCCCACCTGCACCGAGGACGGCTACACAACCGTCACCTGTAACAGCTGCGGCGCAGTGGTCAGCACCACAACCATTGACGCACTGGGTCATAGCTATAACAGCGGCGTTGTCACCGCTCCCAGCTGCACCACCGGCGGCTACACCACCTACAGCTGCACCCGTTGCAGCTATAGCTATCAGGGCAATGCCACTTCCGCCACGGGTCATAGCTATGTAAACGGCACCTGCACCGTCTGCGGCGCAGCTCAGCCTTCCGCTGAGGGCTATGAGGGCCGTTACTACATCGCCACCATCCGTTCTTCCGGCAACTATTTCTATATGACCTCCGACCTTGGTACATCCTCCACCAAGCGCTACCAGGCGGTGGATTCCGGCCTGACCACCCTGCCTGCCTCCATTGCCGAGGCGGATGTGGTCGCTGAACGGGTTTTCGTTCTGGAACTGAATTCTGACGGTACCTACAGCCTCTATGCGGAAAGCGTCAGCGGTAACAACTACCTGGGCTGGACATCAGGTAACTCCGGCACTCTGGTGGCGGCTGCCTCCGCCCTGGCACTCACTGTGGATTATTCTGATGGAATCTACAATATTCATTTCGCGGCCTCTGATGCTGAGCGCTATCTGGCACTGAACGGCACCTCCGGCAATAACTACTTTGCCTGGTACAAGAGCGGTCAGAAGCAGGATCTGGTTTTGATCCCCATCGGTGGCAGCACTGAAACTCCTGATCCCACTTGCCAGCATAGCAATACCACTACAACCACCGTCGATCCCACCTGCACCGCCGCAGGCTCCACCACCGTGACCTGCGACGATTGCGGCGAGACTATCAGCACCGAAACCATCGCGGCCACCGGTCATAACTATCAGTATTCCTCCACCGTGGCTCCCACTGCTACCGCTCAGGGCTATGACATCTATGTCTGCGCCAACTGCGGCGACGAGCAGTACCGGAACTACACCGATGCTACCGGCGAGACCTTCACCGTTACCTTCCTGGTTCCCGAAGGCGTCACCGCCATTGCAGCTGTGGAATGTACCCAGCTGACCCTTCCCGTGCCCCAGGGTACTCCCACCAACGCTCCTGCGGATTACAGCTTCCTGGGCTGGGTCACTTCTGCTGTGGATTACTCCGCAACCAAGCCTACCACCATCTACAATACTACCTCGACCTATACCGTTTCTTCCGACATCACCCTCTACGCCCTGTATACCTACGGTGGTGCTGCTACCCGTACCTTCACCCTCTATGATGGCACCAACACCATCTACATCGGTGACACGGTCATCATCGTTGCGGCTGCTTATGACTATGCCATGGGCAGCACCCAGAATAGCAATAACCGTGCAGCCGTTGCCATTAACAGAAGCTCCGATGGCAAGACCATCACTACCACTGACGAGGCTGTGGCCTACTTCACCCTGGGTTGGGGCGTAAACGGCAGCACTGAGACCAGCAAGATCTCCTTTAAGGATTCCAACGGTTACCTCTATGCAGCATCCTCCTCCGGTAACTATCTGAGATCCAAGTCCACCCTGGATGCCAACGGCACTTGGACTCTGAACCGGAATGCCACGGACAATACTATGAATTTCGTGGCACAGGGTACCTATACCCGCAATACCATGCAGTATAATGCCTCTTCCAACCTCTTCGCCTGCTACTCCGGCGCCAGCCAGTCTGCCATCCAGATGTACGTGCTGACCGATGAGAGCGCAGCAAATACCACTTACACCACTGTGTTCTATGCCGACACCACCTGCCAGCATACCAACACCTCCACCAATACTGTGGACGCTACCTGCACCACCTCTGGTTCTGTCACCGTCACCTGTGACGATTGCGGTAACGTACTCTCCACCGAGGTTATCGAGTCCACCGGCCACGACTACACCTACACCAATAACGGCGAGAACCACACCGTCGGCTGTTCCAACGGCTGCGGCTACAGCGCCACCGAGGATCACACCTACGAAAACGGCAGCTGCGTCTGCGGTGCTGAGGAAGTCGTTATTCCCGCAGAGCCCACAGAGATCGCTATCAAGATCGGTCATACCGTCAGCTTCGACTCCGACCTGAAGATGAACTACCGTATCAAGTATACGGATCTCGCTGCTGCCGTCCCCAATTACACCATGGAAGGCGCATACCTGACCGTGGAGAAGGATCGCTATCCTAAGGGAGGCGGTGCCATGACCGTGGAAACCGTCGCTCTGTACCCCGACCTGACCACCGATTCCACCCGCGTGCTCTTCAGCCTCCCCGGCATCCAGTCCGTAGAAATGGGCAGCGAGCTGAGAGCAGTGCTGCATTTCTTTGATCAGGATGGCAAGGAGTATTACACCCCCGTTGACGCATACTCCATCCTGGCTTATGCTGAGCTGTGCTTCAACACCTATAACCCCAGCAAGGATGGCTTGCTGTTCACCATGCTCATTGACTGCCTGAACTACGGCGCAGCTGCCCAGGTCCACTTCGACCGCCGTGCAGATGAGCCGGTCAATGCAGGCATGGATGCCTATCAGCAGTACGCAAGTACCCAGCTGTCCGCAGAGCTGACCGACGTGAGAACCTACGTGGATAACGACCGCACGATCACGGCTGTTACCGCTATGGGCTTCAATGTCAACTTCGCAGACAAGACCGAGATCAATGCCAAGCTGACCATTGCCGAAGGCTATACCAAGGAAGACATCACCTCCGTCAAGGTTCTTAACGAGGCAGGCGAGGTCGTCGATACCCTCACCCAGTTCACCGATCTGGATGACGGGAGACTCCAGGTGACCTTCACCGGTGTGAAGTCCGCCAACATGCGTGATATGTACTACTTTGTCGCTTACGTAGGCGATCAGGTTGCCTCCCAGAATGTGGGCTACAGCATTGAAGCCTATGCCAAGAGCAACATCGGCTCCGCCGATGCCGCCCTTGCCGCTCTGGTAAGAAACTGCATCTACTACGGCGACAGCGCCAAGGCATACTTCGACAGTCTCCTGGGCTAAAACCTTATCACTCAAAATTCAATAACGCAAACAGCGCCGAGGGACAAAAAGCCCACGGCGCTTTCTCTATATGTAATCCTACCGGTCAAATAGATGTTTATCGGTGAGGCTAAGGACTAATAACTAAGAACTAATAACTGAGGTATCGGCTCCGCCGATGAGATTTGAAATAAAGACCCCGTAGGGCGCGACCACTCGGCGCGCCGAGACTCGCTGCACCATCATTAGAAGCTGTAGGGGCGAATATCAATCGCCCGTGGCACTACCGTTAAGCAATACCATTCATCGTTACTACGGTACAAACTTACCACTTTGCTCCGCTGCGCGGGGCGTCACTTTCTTGCTTCGCCAAGAAAGTAACCAAAGAAGGCGACTTGGGGGAGGCGCTCAGATTGTGCTGTGGTAACACTTCTGCGTTTCGGTACTACCCCCGAC
>JAZNVK010000242.1:0-6061 GCA_045592805.1 Faecousia sp. | reverse complement strand
ATCCTGCCCCGGCAGCAGAAAAGCTGGGCTATCCAGCAGATGCACAGCTGCCACAAGCTGCCACGCATGTCAAAGCCCCGGAAAGTTCCCGCCTGCCGGCGGTAGCGGATGCCGCCGTTTTCGATCTCCTCCAACGCCTGCAAATACTCCCGGTTATCCGGCTCCATGGACACCGCCCTGCGGATGTGTTCCAAAGCCGTCACCTGATTGCCCAGACCGTCGTTGGCAAGGGCAGACAGATAATACCACCGGGCGTTTCTATCCTGGTCAGAGGCCAAGATATTCAGCGCCTCCGCGAATCTTCCAAAGAAAATGTACTGCTGGGCGGCCTGCTTGTACTGCCCTTGGCTGTAGCTGCGCTGACCACCGAAGGGATCGTAGCCCCCGTAAGGATTGTAACCGCCGCCGGACTGGCTGCGCTGATAGGCATCCGGATCCTTGATCTGCTCGTAGGCGGCATTGACCTCCTGCATTTTCCGGGCAGCCTCAGCGTCACCGGGGTTGCGGTCGGGGTGATATTTTTTTGCCAGGGCGCGGTACGCCCGTTTGATCTCCTCATCCGAGGCATCGGGGCTGACCCCCAGCACCTTATACGGATCTGTCATCGCAACCTCCTTCCCGGCCCGCGCCGGCTGCGCGCTGCCTTCTTCTGTATTCTGTCCAGATGCCGCTGTACAGGATATTATCCAGAATTTCCTTATCCTGCACCAACGGCAACGCCTCAAAGCTCCTTGTACAGCGGCCCATAGCCAGCACTAAGTACTGCTCCCAGGCCGCCCAATCCTCTCCCATGCCCATGGCAAGGAAGGGGTTATACTGATGTTTTCGCTTGTCCCGGCGGTAATCCACCGCCGCGTCCGCAAGATAGATGTACCTGCCCAAAGCATCTCCCAGCTGCCGCAGTTTGGTTGCCCACAGATCCTCCCGGTATACCAAAAGCTCTCCCATGAGCCTGCCAAAGCAGCCCGCAGGCTCGTCCGGGTTGGGGCAGTTCTCTTTTTCCAGACTGTGCAGCCGGGTCATACAATCCTCGATGGCAGCTACCTGCCGGGGATACTTTTCCTTTAACTGTGGCAGGGTTTTTCCAAACACTCCCGCCATGACCTTGGCAGAAAGATGCTTTTCGTCTTTATAATCGTCCATGGCATTGTAATACGCCAAGACCACATTCATGTCCGCGCCGTAGCGGATATACTCATTGTCCGCCCAATGCCTGGGCTTTATGGGATGGAGCTTGCAGGCGCAATTTCCGCTGCTTTCCTCCGGCTCGTAAAGGCTACTGAGCAGCAGGGCCAGAAATGCCATATCATAGCTCAGTCCCAGCCGGGCGGTATTGCCGGCGCAGGTGCGGATGTTCCGGCAGATGCCGCAGTACACCGCCTCATACCGGCGGCGTTGGTCTTTATTCAGCTCCGGCAGATTCGCCATCACATATCCAAACATTCCCATCCCTCCCAGCTTCCATGATACTGTCTGTTTGTGAACAGAGGGTAACCAAAATTTTACGTTTTTCTGTTTTGGGTCAAATAATGATTCAGCGCGCCGCCGTAGAACAAAATGGAAACGCAGCAATACAGCCACAGCATAGACAGCGCCACCGCGTAGACCGACCCGTACACCACCGCCAGACTGGCAAAATTCTCCACATAAATGGAGTAAAGGTCCGAAAAGATCAGCCAGCCGGAGGATGCCAAAAGCGCTCCGGGCAGAGAGTCCATCAACTTATTCCGGTGGTTGGGCAGCGCCATAAACATGGCGGTAAACAGCGCCGTCTGAATAATCAGCAGCAGGAAAAACCGCAGATCCACCACCTCTGCCAGAAAAGCGATCAAGGGGCTATCCGACATGGGCAGCAGCCCCAAAAGGGTAGTGCCGAAGACATGGAGCACCAAGGTCAGCAGCAGCACCAGCAGAAACAGGAAGGTATACAGCACGCTCATCAGCCGGGTGGCAAAATACCCTCTGTTCTCCTCCACCTCGTAAATGGAGTTCAGCCCCGTCACCAGACCGTGGACACCCCGGCTGGCAGACCACAGCGCCGTCACCGCGGAGATGGACACCACCGTACCGGTGGTGCTGCGATAGGTATTGAGGATCAGCTTTTCCGCCGCGGGCAGCAGCGCCTGGGGCAGTACCCCCTCCAAAATCTCGGTAACATACTGCGCCCCCAGCCCGGTATAGCGCAGCAAGCTCATCAGCAGCACCAGAGTGGGAAACACCGCCAGCACCACGAAAAAGCTGGCATGGGAGGCATACACCGGGATTCTCAGCGATGCCATATATTGCACAAAGCCGGCAACTGCGCCGATTAGCCCACCCTTTTGATTGCTTTCCACGGCTACACCCCCTACTCCCAATAAAATACTTTTTCCGACAACATGAAAGGCAAAGGCGTGCCGCGATCTGCAGCACGCCTTTTATCTTTATTCCGCAGAGATGAGATAATAGTACACCGGCTGACCGCCCCGCAGCAGATTCACATCTGCATCCGGGCAGATCTCGCAGAACAGATCCGCAGCCTTCTGTGCGTGCTTTTCCTGAATATCCCCGCCGTAATAGATGGTGATATATACCTTGCCCTCATCCCGGACCTTTTCTGCCAGGGCGCGCAGCAGCACCTTGATATCCCGGCTTGTGCCGAACAGGGCGCTGCCGTAGATAGCCAGATAATCGCCCTCGTGGATCTCATAACCGTCGAAATCGGAGTTCCGGGCGGCGTAGGTGATCTGCATGGTATCCACCGTTGCCAGCGCCTCGGTCAGCGCCTCGGTGTTCTCCTCGATGCTGCCCTCTGGATTAAAGCTCAGCATGGCGGTAATGCCCTGGGGCACGGTCTTGCTGGGGATGACGATGACCTTCTTGGGGGTCAGGGCATCCACCTGCTCCGCTGCCATAATGATATTCTTATTGTTGGGCAGCACATACACCGTCTCAGCAGGCACCTTGTTCACAGCCTCCAGAATGTCCTGGGTACTGGGGTTCATGGTCTGACCGCCGGAAATGATGCCATCCACGCCCAGATTCATAAACACGTCCGCAAGACCGTCACCGGCGCAGCCAGACACCACGCCCAGCGCCTTCTCCGGCACGGCGATCTTGGGAGCAAGCTCCTGCTCGCTCATGACCTTTTCGGTGTGCTGCAGGCGCATGTTCTCGATCTTCACAGTGACGAAAGAGCCGTAGTCCATGGCCTCATGCAGCGCCTTGCCGGGGTCGTTGGTGTGGACGTGGACCTTGATGATCTCCTCATCGTCCACCAGCACCAGGCTGTCGCCCAGGCTGGACAGGAAATCCCGGAGCTTCTCCGGATCCAGGTCGTTCTCCCGGTTGATAATAAATTCGGTGCAGTAGGTAAAGGTGATGTCCTCGGTATCGAAGTCACCGAAGTTGGCCTGCTCGTTGGAGGCCTCCTCCATACCCTCGGGCACCACGATATCTTCGCCCTGGAGGGCGCTCATCATGGCTTCCAGAATGGTGACCCAGCCCTTGCCGCCGGCATCCACCACCCCGGCCTTTTTCAGCACAGGGTTCTGGTTGACGGTATTGGCCAGGGCCTTCTTTGCCTCCTCGATGGCGGCTTCATGGACAAACTCGATATGGTTATTCTCCCGGGCAGCAGCGATAGCCGCTGCGGCAGCCAGACGGGAAACCGTCAGGATCGTGCCCTCGGCGGGCTTCATAACTGCCTTATAGGCAGCATCCACACCCTCCTGCAGCGCCTGTGCCCACAGCACACCGTCGCACTCCTTGCAGCCCTTGAGCTTCTTGGAAATACCCCGGAACAGCAACGACAAGATCACGCCGGAGTTGCCTCTTGCGCCCCGGAGCATGGCAGAGGCGGCGATGGATGCGGCTTTTTCCAGAGTGGGGTCCTCTGCCTTACGCAGATCGGCGGCGGCAGCGTTGATGGTCATGGACATATTGGTGCCGGTATCGCCGTCGGGAACAGGGAATACGTTCAACTCATTGAGCTTTTGCTTGTTGATCTCTACGGACGCCGCCGCACTGATGAGAAGTCTGCGCAGGTCAGCGCCGTTTATTGTCTGTCTCAATCCTTGTTTCCTCCCGTATCAGCCGATCATCATGGAGTCAATGTAAACATTGACCGCCCGGACTTCTGTGCCGGTCTGCTTGGTCACCATATAGCGGACCTCGGAAATGATGGATGCGCCCACAGCCCCCAGATTCACGCCGCCATCGACCATGATATGCAGGTCGATGGAAATGCTGTCGTCCTCATGGAACTCCACCCGGACACCCTTACTCATGGATTCCTTGCGCAGCAGATGGTAAACGCCGTCGGAGACGGAGCGGGCAGCCATGCCCTTGACACCAAAGCAGTTGCTGGCGGCAGTGCCGGCAATGTCGGTATACACACTGGTGCTGACGTTCACAGTGCCGTTTTCAGTTGTGTGACGGATCATAATCAGTACCTCCTGTAAAATTTCAGATCATGCTGTCTTCCCAGCAGTCGGGAGCTTGAAGGCCCATCATCTTGACCACGGTGGGGGCTACATTGGCAAGGCCGTAAGCGCCCTCCTTCACGGTCCATACATTGTCCTTATCGTAAATGATAAAGGGAACGGGGTTCAGAGAGTGGGCAGTTCTCACGGAAGTCTTGCCCTTCTTGGTCTCGGTCATCTGGTCGGCGTTACCGTGGTCGGCGGTGATCAGCACGGTATAGCCGTACTTGTCCGCCGCCTCCAAAATGGCCTTCAGACCACTATCCACGCACTCCATGGCGTAGACCACCGCGTCCATGACGCCGGTGTGACCCACCATGTCGCCGTTGGGGTAGTTGCACCGCAGGAACTGGAACTTCTTGGATGCCATAGCCTCCACTATTGCTTCGGTGATCTCCTTGGACTTCATGGCAGGCGCCTGCTCAAAGGGGATCACGTCGGAGGGAATCTCCAGATACTCCTCCAGCTCCTGGCTGACCTTGCCGGAACGGTTGCCGTTCCAGAAATAGGTGACATGGCCGTACTTCTGGGTCTCAGACACCGCAAACTCCCGGATACCGGCAGCGCACAGCACCTCGGTGAGAGTATTGGTGATCACAGGGGGCTGCACCAGATAATTTTCGGGGAAGTTCAGATCGCCGTCGTACTGGAGCATGCCGGCAAACTTCACGCCGGTGTAGTCGCCCCGGTCAAACTTGTCAAAGTCCTTGCGGTCGAAGGCAAGGGAGATCTCCTGTGCCCGGTCGCCACGGAAGTTGAAGAGGATCACGCTGTCGCCGTTGGCGATCTTGGCAACAGGCTCGCCGTTTCTGGCTACCACAAAGGCCGGCAGATCCTGGTCGATGCAGCCGGTCTCCGCCCGGTAGGTCTCGATGGCCTCCTTGGCGGATGCGAACTGTCTGCCGATGCCCTGGACATGGGTGCGCCAGCCGGCCTCCACCATGCCCCAGTTTGCCTCGTAACGGTCCATGGTGACCACCATTCTGCCGCCGCCGGAGGCAATGGCATAGTCACAGCCGTCGGTACGCAGCGCAGCCAGCACCGCTTCCAGCTGACCCACATACTCCAGTGCGGAGGGGGCAGGCACATCACGACCGTCCAGCAGAATGTGGCAATAGGCCTTGCGCACACCGGCAGCCCGGGCAGCCTTCAAAAGGGCGATCAGATGGCTGATGTTGGAATGGACATTGCCATCGCTGAGCAGACCCAAAAAGTGCATGGCCTTGCCGTCCTTTGCGTTGGCAACCAGCTCCTGCCATACGGCGGATTCGAAGAGGGAGCCGTTTTCAATGGACTCGCCAACCAGCTTGGCACCCTGGGAGTAGACCTGACCGCAGCCCAGTGCGTTGTGGCCCACTTCGGAGTTGCCCATGTCCTCATCAGAGGGCAGACCGACAGCAGTGCCGTGGGCCTTCAGGTAAGTATGGGGGCAGGTGGCCAGAAGATGATCCAGAGTAGGGGTCTTTGCAACTACTACAGCATCGCCGCTGCCGCCGTCGCCCTTACCGACACCGTCCATAATAACTAATACAATGGGTTTTTCCATAGAATGATTCCTCCGTTTATATAGTTGGCATACTCCATGCATTTTATCAGTT
>JAZNVK010000241.1:0-2141 GCA_045592805.1 Faecousia sp. | reverse complement strand
ATGGCTACGATCCGACTTCTTGTAAGCCAGTAGATATTATTCCCACTCGATGGTGCCTGTGGGCTTGGGGGTCAGGTCGTAGAGGACACGGTTGATGCCTTTGACCTCGGTGGTGATGCGCTTGGTGATGTGCTGCAGGAGAGCGAAGGGGACCTCTTCCACGGTGGCGGTCATGGCATCTACCGTATTGACCGCACGGAGGATGCAGGGCCACTCGTCGGAGCACTTGCCATCACGGACACCCACGGAGGTGAAATCGGGAATGGCGGTGAAATACTGCCACACCTTGCCCTCCAGACCGTTCCTGGCAAACTCTTCACGGAGGATGGCATCGGATTCCCGTACCGCCTCCAGGCGCTCACGGGTGATAGCGCCCAGGCAGCGGACACCTAGGCCGGGGCCGGGGAAAGGCTGGCGGTAGACCATGCCGTCGGGCAGACCCAGGGCCTTGCCGCAGGCACGGACTTCGTCCTTGAAGAGCATCTTCAAAGGCTCTACCAGCTCAAACTGCAGATCCTCGGGCAGACCGCCTACATTGTGGTGACTCTTGACCACCTTGGCGGTCTTGGTGCCGGACTCAATGATATCGGGGTAGATGGTTCCCTGCCCCAGGAAGGAGATGCCGTCCAGTTTACGTGCCTCCTCCTCAAACACGCGGATAAATTCCGCACCGATGATCTTACGCTTGGTCTCGGGATCACTGACACCGGCCAGCTTGTCCAGGAAGCGATCCACCGCATCCACGTAGACCAGATTGGCATCCATCTCGTCCCGGAAAACCCGAATAACCTCCTCCGGCTCGCCCTTACGGAGCAGGCCGTGGTTCACATGGACACAGGTGAGCTGCTTGCCGATGGCCTTAATCAGGAGCGCTGCCACCACAGAGGAGTCTACACCGCCGGAGAGTGCCAGAAGAACCTTCTTGTCCCCTACCTGACGGCGGATCAGCTCCACCTGGTCGGCAATGAAGTGCTCCATATTCCAGTTGGCCTCCGCAGCGCACAGGCCAAAGATAAAGCCGGAGAGAATATTCTCCCGTTCCTTCTGATCCTCCGGCCAGGTCAGATCACCCTCGTAATCCACGGTGAGAACGGGAACGGGCGCATTGAGGATCTCCTTAGAGACACGGATCTCTTCGCCGTCCACAATGCGATTTGCGCCGCCGTTGACAATGATACCCTTCACATTGGGCAGCGCCTGCAGCTGCTCGGGCGTAATATCATGGGGATGGATCTCGCTGTAGACGCCAAGGGCACGGATCTCCCGGGCAAGGCGGGCATTTTCCTCGCTGCCCAGATCCAGAATGACGATCATATCCTGCTTCATAATTCTTACCTTAGTCGGTGAAGTTATCAAAATAACCCTGGATGTGGATAATGGGTGTACCCTTATCGCCGGAGCCGCTGGTCAGGTCGCAGAGGGAGCCGATGAGGTCGGTGAGATGGCGGGGAGTGGTGCCTTCGGAGGCCATCTTGCCCACCAGATTGTTCTCCTTCTCACGGATGCGCTGGGAAATAGCCTGCTGCAGCGCCTCGCCGGAAAGCTCGCTGAAGTCGTTATCTGCCAGGAATTTCAGCTTCAGCTCGTTGGGAGTGCCTTCCAGACCGGCAGTATATGCCACACCTACGCAGGGGTCAGCCAGTTCCCAGATCTTGCCCACGGGGTCTTTGAAGGCGCCGTCGCCGTAGACCATGACCTCCACGTACTTGCCGGTCTCCTTCAGGAAGCGTGCCTGAATGTCGTCTACCAGACTCTGGCAGGCACGGGGGAAGAGCTTAATGGTGTCCTCGGTGGCCTTGTTGGAGCCCAGGAGGCCATACTGCTCGTTGCAGCCGCTGCCGTTGACAGGAGCGGTGAGGATGTCGTCCATGCTGTAGACGATCTCTGCACCGGCGGCACGGAGGCGGCGCTTGGTACGCTCACGGGTGTGGATGTCGCAGGCCAGGACATTCTTGGTATAGGCCAGAACAGCACGGGGATCGTTGGCCAGGATCACCTGCGCCTCAGCGCCGCAATCCTCAATGACCTGGGTATAGTAGCTGATATAGTCCATGCCGGTGAAGGGGTGGCGGCTGTCACCAAACTTCTCACGGAACTGAGCTGCGGTCAAAACATCCTTGAAGGGGTCGATACCGGCCTCG
>JAZNVK010000240.1:0-17119 GCA_045592805.1 Faecousia sp. | reverse complement strand
CTGAAGCCCGGCATGGTGCTGAAGGGTACGGTGCGCAATGTCATCGACTTCGGTGTCTTTGTGGATATCGGTGTCCATCAGGACGGTTTGGTGCATATCTCCAAGGTCTGCAACAAGTTCATCAAGCACCCCTCCGAGGTGGTCAGCGTGGGCGATATCGTCAAGGTCGCCGTGCTGGAAGTGGATCAGAAGCGCAAGCGCATCAGCCTGACCATGCGAGACCTCCCAAAGGAGAACTAAATAGCAAACCAGCGCCGAATGGGACAAAAACCATTCGGCGCTGTTATTATCTATTGTTTACTTCTCTTCGTTGGGGTAGGGCTCCAGGAAGGCATGGAAGTGACGCATGGGCAGGGTGCGACCCTTGACGATGCGCATATTGGGGATGCTCTCCCGATCCTCGTACAGCGCCTTTACAGCGGCGATGACGTAGTCCATATGCTCCTGGGTCAGCTGGCTGCGGTTCACGGCGAAGCGTACCACGTTGCACAGCTCCTCCTGCTGCTCCGGGGTCTTCAGGTCGTATTCCATGGAATAGTCGCCCAGCTCGGAGGTGCGGATGCCGTAGCGGCGGATCAGCTCAATGGAGAAACCCTGACCGGCAAAGGTCTCGTGACCACGCTTGCCGTCGGAGAACTCGGTCATGTTGATGTACACGCCGTGGCCGCCGGCGGGCAGGATCACGCCCTTGACACCGGCCTTGTAGAAGCCCTGTGCCAGATATTCGCACTGCTCCACTCGAGCCTCCTGATAGTGGAAGTTGCACTCCTCATAGAGACCGGCTGCCAGCGCCATAATATCTCTGCCGGACATACCGCCGTAGGAGTCGTTGCCAAAGCAGGAGATCTGCTTCACCTTCAGCAGCACGCCTACATCGGTCTTGACCGTGCCATCCTCGTTGAAGTCGGAGAACTTCTTCCAGAAGCGACCCTTGTCACGGAAGGCCAGCATGCCGCCCATGTTGGCATGGCCGTTCTTCTTGGCGGACATGGTGAAGCCGTCGCAGTAGGAGAACATCTCCGTTGCGATCTCCGCAATGGACTTGTCCTCGTAGCCGGGCTCGTTGACCTTGATGAAGTAGCAGTTCTCTGCCCAGCGAGCCACGTCGAACATAAAGGGAATGTCGTACTTCTCGGCAATCTTGGCGGTCTCACGGATGGATTTCATGGAAACGGCCTGGCCGCAGACGGTGTTGTTGGTAATGGTGGTGTATATCAGGGGCACATTTTCGGGGCCTACGGTCTCGATCAGCTGCTCCAGCTTCTTCACGTCCATGTCGCCCTTGAAGGGATTTCTCTCATATTTGCCGCCTTCGGGGACTTCGTAGAGCAGCTCCTTGTTATAGAGATTTCTGGGAATGGAGCCCATCTGCTTGATATTGCCCTCGGTGGTGTCGAAGTGACCGTTGGAGGGAATGGTAAATACCTTGCCGGGATGACGCTGGTTCATGATCTTGCGCACCAACTCAAAAAGCACGGACTCTGCCGCACGACCCTGCTGCAGGATGAAGGTGTTGGGGCGCTCCAGCTGGGCAGAGCCACCGTTAAAGAGACCGCCCTCGTACTCGCACAGATACAGCTCGTTCATCATCCTGTCGATGTCGGTGCAGTTGGTGCGGATCAGGTCGATGGACTTTTTCCAATTCTTCTCGCCACCACGCTCAAAAATATCACGGAAGGCATCCAGCAGCACATAGTAGCCCTTGTTACGGGCATAGGACTCGTCGCCCAGGAACATGGTCGCCCACTGGACATCGGTCATGGCGGTGGTGCCGGAGTCGGAGAGCATATCCACGGTGAGCATACCGGCGGGGAAGGCGAATTCGTTGTAGTGGGTGGCGGCGAGAGCACGCTCACGCTGCTCCACGGTCACCTCGGGGATGTTGCGGGTCACATAGGTCAGGGAACGGGGTGTCTTTACGTTCAGGGGAAATTCTTTTGCCATAGTCTTTTGTACCTCCATTTGTTTTAGAGGTACCCCGGTCATCGAAGCACTTCGACTGGCGGACAGTACCGCTCGCATATTCTGCTATTCTATATTTTATCCTAAATTCCCCCTTCTGTCAATGCAGTGCAAAGAAAAAGCCCTGGGGCATCTTCAGATACCCCAGGGGTTGGTTTGTAAAAGGTTATAGTCCCGGACCTGCTTCCAGAATACTGTCTTCTACGTTTAGTACCAGATCAATGGCAGCGTCTGTGCAACCCTTGGGAATGCGGAAGAAGTAAAGTGCGCCGCAATTATCTGCAGAGGAGGTAACAACGATGGAGTAATTCATGTGCACTGTGGCACATCCATCGCTAATAGAAATTCTCTGGGGTTCTACCTCCAGCTGAACGGTGTCACAAAGCGCAATATCGACCATCAGCAGATCGTAGTTCTCAAACAGCACCTCGTCGATAGAATGGATAAGCTCCAGCTTATTCGGGAACTGATCTGGTAGCTCATTTGTTGCTCCGTTGACAGTTACCGCATAGGCACTATTCTCTGCGAAACGAGCTACATTATCCCGGATCTGTGTCAGCAGATCGGAATAGCGGCTGTAATCGGTGATGATCTCCTGATGGATATAGTCTCCATTGTATCCTTTACCGGTGCCGGTCAGGTTGCTGTTGAAAACCTCTTCTAAGATGTTGTAAGTGTTCTTGGAATAAACGAGATCGGTGATCTCTCCTGTCCCATGTGCATCTATTGCTTCGTCAGCGCAGGCGCTGAATAGGGAAAGGGACAGGAGCGTGACCAGCAGAAGGAGAAGGAACTGCATTTTGCGCATAAAGATAACCACCTTTCATTGTAGAGACGGGTCGGAACACAGAGCGTTGATCTCGGTGCAATTCAACACTATGATTTCTTTCAATACAAAAGTTGACGGTTACAGGGAGAAAGACAGGGTATCACACAAAGGTAAGAAAGGTAAGAGAGGAAGGCCGGAGGAGGATACGACTGCAACGCAGGCCGTTACTGTGGAAGTGCTGTATAAACTACCTATTTGTATTATTACACACAAAATGGCGCTTGTCAAGTCATTCTGGAATGGTTATGAAACAAAAATGAAAAACTGTCCCGGTCATTGACTGGGACAGTGAATGAAACAGAAACGCCCGTTGGGGCTTATTTATTTACCTTCATTTTCTTATTGTACCGGAGCAGGAGCCAGAGCCCCACAGGGAGCAGCAGGAGCGGCGGAAGGATAAACCACAGATAAGTGGGCCTGTCCTCCTTCGGCGTTTCGGCGGCGGGGAATTCCTCTGTGGGGAAGGTGAATTCTATTACCTCGGAATTGGCGGTGGCTTCGGTCGGCGCTGCTGTTTCCGGCGGCAGCAGGGAGTCCTCATAGGCATCCATGGCCTCTGCCAGCTGACGGACAGCCTCCTCGTAGACCTTTACGGTAACCGGGTCACGGCTGTCATTTTCAGCGGAAACCATACACATCGCCCGAAGCTTCTGCGCCGCCTCTGTTACGGGGGCAAAATTCTCCATGTCCTCTGCCCCTTGCAGCAGCTTCAGGGCAAGCTGCTCCAGATTTTCATCGGGGAGGGAAGGGGTGAAGGGCGGCAGCTGCCGCACCTGTGCCAGCTGCTCATAGGCGTAGGCGATCTGAAGCACCGTGGCATCCGCCCCGTAGCTGGAGAAAATGGAGAGCCCCAGAGGAAGGGGATAGTCAAAGCCCTGTTCGGGATCAGCCTCAGAGAAGCCAATGGGTACCATGACCTCCGGAAGGCCGCCCAGGGGTCCAAAGACGTTAATATAGCCCATGGGATTGTTGTTGGACTCGTCCCAGGCATAGTTCTGCAGCTCCGCAACGTCCAGCTGGGAGAGATAGATGACGGCATCGATATCGTTTTCTTCTAAGAGCTTTCCGACCTTGCTGCGGATCTCTTCGCAGACCGAACGGGCGCTGCGGACGCTCCATTGGTAGACCTGCTCATCGGTCAGCAGCTCCGACAGATCCACCAGCTCTGCGCCGCCCAGGCGCTGGGTTTCCATAGCCTGTGCAGCAAGGGGCTGGACTTTTTCATCCAGCTTCTGATAGGCTGTTCCAAAGGAGGAGGCAAGATAGCCGATGCGCTTGCCCTCCAATCCATCGGCGGTCAGAAGCTCACTATAGCCATCTGTAGGGATCAGGGAATCAGCGTTGGCGGATTCACGGTCGTTGGGGTCGCTGCCTGCCAGAATATCCAGCAGCAGCGCCGCATCCTCCACATTGCGGCACATGGGGCCGATGATATCCTGCCCCTCGTTGAGGCAGTAAAGACCATGCTGGCTCACCAGACCAAAGCTGGGGCGCAAGCCGACAATATTGGCAAAGCTGGCGGGACGGCGAATGGAGGAGGAGGTATCCGTTCCCAGACCAAGCGCTGCGAAATTACAGGTAATTGCCACGGCAGTGCCGCCGGAGGAACCGGCCGGAGTGCGTTTCAGATCGTAGGCATTATGCACCGTACCGCCCATGGTAGAGGAGGACTCCGCACCGGAAGCCGCGTACTCTGACATATTGGTCTTGCCCAGGATAATAGCGCCCTCGTTTTTCAGCAGCGTGATCACCCGGGCATCGGTATGGGCGATCTCATAACGGCGGTTGATATCGCCGCAGGTGGTAGCCATACCGGCTACGTCGATGTTGTCCTTTACCAGCACGGGAATACCGTGGAGTCTGCCCAGAATACGGCCGGAGGCAAGCAGCTCATCGGCTTTTTTGGCATCCTCTAAAGCAGTGGGATTCAGGCTGATGATGCTGTTGAGCCCCAGACTTTTGTCGTAGGCATCAATGCGGTCTATGTACATCTGCACCAGCTGTTGGGAGGTGAGTCTGCCGCTGATCATGGCAAGGCTAAGCTCCGCCACGGTGGCATCCATCAGGTCTTCTGTGGTAAAGAGGGCATCTGCCTCCATGGTGTTGGAGTAGGTACTGCCGTGGACGGTGAAGCTGAGCAGCAGAACCAGCGCTAAGAGCAGACTGAGCTTTCGCATAGGCATCGCTCCTTTCTTTGAAATCTGACACAATTATACACGATTGACCCGTGGCAGATTCCAGCGAAAATGGGCGGAAAGGAGACGAATAATCAAAATAATTGCCACACCCAGTAGCATTACGGCATATTCCGGCAGCAGCTTCCATAAAAAGGCGCAGACAATGGCACCGACCATGGAGGCGCAGGCATAAATATGCTTGACGAAAATATAGGGAGTCTGACCTGCCAGCATATCACGGATCACACCGCCGCCCACGCCGGTGATCACGCCCACGAAAGTCAAAAGGAAGCGGCTGCGGTCGGGGGAGAGATCCATGGCGATCCAGATGCCCATGACGGTGAAGATGCCCAGACCGAGGGAGTCCATAAAGAGCATGGCCAGATCAAAGATCTTCTGATTGCGCATCAGAGGGCGGCGCAGCTGGGGGATAAAGAGCAACAGGGAAGTGGCGATTGCCACAAAGGCGCAGAGCGGATCACGGAAGGCAAAGGGCGGCGTAGCACCCAGAATCAGATCCCGGACAATGCCGCCGCCAATGGCGGTGACTACGCCAAGGACAATAATGCCCAGAAGATCCATATGCTTTTTCATGGCGGTCAGCGCACCGGAGGCCGCAAAGGCAACCGTACCGATCAATTCCAGTACAGTAACAAAAATATCCATAATCTCAGCTCCTTATGATGAGTATGAACAAACAAGGGGCTGCCTCATGCTGAGACAGCCCCTTGTGGGTTGCTTGTTTAGCCCGCGACAGGGGCAGCGGCCTGATTGGGCTTCTCGATACGCTTGATGCTTGCGCCCAAGCCCTCCAGTTTACCAACCAGATTCTCGTAGCCACGTTCAATATACTGAATATCTTCCACAACGGTTTCGCCCTGGGCTGCCAGACCGGCGATCACCATGGCAGCGCCTGCTCTCAGATCGCAGGCATGGACGGTGCAGCCTTCCAGCTTCTCAACGCCATCGATGACGGCCATCTTGGTCTCCACCTGAATGGAAGCGCCCATACGGTTGAGCTCGGCACAGTAGCGGAAACGGGTATCGTAAATATTCTCCGTGACCACGCTGACACCGCTGGCCAGGGCCATGCAGACCGCGATCTGGGGCTGCATATCCGTGGGGAAGCCGGGGTAGGGCATGGTCTTCACATTGGCACGGCGCAGACGGGTGCTGCGCTGCACACGGATGGTATCGTCATATTCCGTGACCTTGGCGCCCATCTCGCGGAGCTTGGCGCTGATACAATCCATGTGCTTGGGGATCACGTTCTGGATCAGCACATCACCGCCGGCAGCGGCTGCGGCAGCCATGTAGGTGCCGGCTTCGATCTGGTCGGGAATGATGGAGTAGAAACCGCCGTGAAGGCTCTTGACGCCGCGGATCTTGATGACGTCCGTACCTGCGCCGGAGACCTTGGCGCCCATGGTGTTCAGGAAGTTGGCAAGGTCTACAATATGGGGCTCCTTGGCGGCGTTCTCGATGATGGTGGTGCCGTTGGAGAGCACAGCGCCGATCATGATATTCATGGTAGCGCCTACGGATACCACGTCCAGGTTCACTCTGCCGCCGCAGAGACCGGCCTCGGGAGCGGTGGCGACCACATAGCCGCTCTGCTCATAGACCTCAGCGCCCAGGGCGACGAAGCCCTTGATATGCTGGTCGATGGGACGGGGACCAAAGTTACAGCCGCCGGGCAGTGCCACCTTGGCATGGCCGAAACGACCCAGCTGCGCGCCGATCAGATAGTAAGAGGCACGAATACGACGTACCAGAGCGTCAGAAGCCACAGCATCGTGGACATGGGTACAGTTGATCTCTAAGGTGTTGGGGCTCAGGCGGTGAACCTGTGCGCCCATATCCGCCAGGATCTCCAGCAGAAGGCGAACGTCAGAGATGTCAGGGACGTTCTCAATGCGGCAGGTGCCGTTGACCAGAAGCGCCGCAGGTAAAATTGCAACAGCGGCATTCTTGGCACCGCTGACGGTTACAGTTCCGAACAGGGGCTTGCCGCCCTGAATTTTGTAATAAGCCATATATATTCCTCTCATATGCACAGTATATGCAGTATGGTAAAGTCCTGTTAAGCCAAATTAAGGCATTTGCTATCTTACCACAAATTTACCGGTTTGTAAAGAGGAAATAACAAAACGGTAGCACAATAATGTCAAGAGGAGGCCAAAAGATGACTAAAATGCAAACATTTGTACGAAAATTGTCGAAGCTTGTCAGAGCCTGCGCAGACCCTTTGGGTAGTGATTTTTCAGAATTCCGCCGGAGCCCTTTGCCCAGCCCAGACTATAGCCGTCGCAGCAGATCAGTGTCCAGTCTTTCTGCGCTCCGAACAGGGTCTGACCGTGGAGATAGGCATGGATCTCCGCACTGTCCGAGGGGAAATCCGCCTTGCTGGGGAAATCCGTCAACCAAAGCGCCAGGGCATGGCCGGGGACAAAGCGCCCTTTTCTCAATTCTCCCAGCTCCAAACCGACACGGAGCACCTTCAGACCTGCCAGATCGGGAAGCGCCTCCGGTGCAAGATAGACGGTCTCACCGAAAATGACAGCCTTCCCCTTGATTTGGATACGGTTGCTGCTGAGGAAAGCCTGTACTTCCGCAGGTAAGGGCAAGGTCTTGTGTAAGGGGCTTGCGCTCCCTGTGTCGGTTCCCTTTTTTCGCATCCGCGCTGCAAAATGTCCCTCGCCCCTGAGCTTGTGCGGCCAGAGACGGAAACAGCTTTCCAATTCAGGCGCAGGAGCGTCGATCCATTCCGGTCGCCCACGGTCAAAGTAGGGCAGAGCGATCGAATCCACTTCGAAATCCTCATGCGCCTTGAGAAAATCAGAGATCACACCCTCGTTCTCCTCCGGGGAGAAGGTGCAGGTGGAGTAGACCAGCACGCCGCCGGGGCGCAGCATCCGGGCGGCGGAGTGCAGGATCTCCTCTTGCCGTCCGGCGCACATGGCCACGGTCTCCTCGCTCCAATCGCTGACAGCGGCATCCTCCTTGCGGAACATACCCTCACCGGAGCAGGGGGCATCCACCAAAATGCGGTCAAAATAAGCGGGGAAACGCTCTGCCAGCCTGGCAGGATGCTCATTCAGCACCAGCGCATTGGCAATGCCCATGCGCTCGATGTTGGAGGATAGAATTCTGGCGCGCTTGGGATGGATCTCATTGCAGACCAGCAGTCCCTCGCCCTGAAGCATAGCGCCCAGCTGGGTACTTTTGCCGCCGGGGGCGGCGCAGAGATCCAGTACACGCTCTCCCGGTTCGGGGCAGAGCAGACGGGCAGGCGCCATGGCGCTGGGCTCCTGAAGATAATACAGTCCGGCATCGTGATAGGGGTGCAGACCGGGACGGCTGCCCTCTGTCAGATAAAAACCGTGCTCCTCCCAGGGAATTTTATCGGAGCAAAAGGGAAGTGAAAGGGAAGCTGTTTTCAGAGGATTTAACCGTAGACCCGTATTTCGGGGACGCTCATAGGAGAGCAGAAAATCCCCGTATTCCTCCCCAAGAAGCCGTTGCATACGCTGAGAAAAATCTTTGGGTAGCATGAAAACCCTCCTTTAGATACAGGAAATGGCCAACTCCAGCCCCCGGACAATGTCCCGAAGCGGCAGAGAAGGCTGTCCTTCCTTTGCCTGTTGTGGCAGGAAAGGAACATGGAAAAAACAGACGCCCACCTCTGCAGCATCAAAATGATGCCGTAAGGTGTAGAACAAATCATTACAAACAAAAGTGCCTGCACTGTAGGAGACACGGGCAGGCAACCCAGCATTTTGAATGGTATCTGCCATTTTTCTTACAGGCAGAGAGGCGAAATAGCCGCAGGGCGCGGTGGGGACGATTGCCTCGTCCCGGGGCTGCTGACCGACATTATCGGGAATCGAGGCATGGCGCAGATTGATGGCAACCATCTCCGGGGTCAGGGCATCCCGTCCACCGGCCTGCCCCACGCAGAGGATGGCGGAAACGGAAAGCCGCTCGGCCTCATCAATGGCCAGCTCTGCCGCTTTGGAAAATACGGTGGGCAGCTCCAACTTGTGAACTTCCCAACCGCCGATCCGTTCCGGCAGCAGCTTCACCGCCTCCCAGGAGGGATTGATCTGCTCCCCACCAAAGGGATCAAAGCCCGTCACCAAAATCCGCCGTATAGTCCTCTCACCTCCCAAATATACACTCCCATTTTACCACAGCTTTCCCCATTTGCATAGTGCAAGGATGCCGGTACAAAGGGGAAATTTAACATCGGTGTCAAGTAGATGTTTATCGGTCTGTTTGCTCACCCGAAAAACTGCGTTGCACCTATAAAAGCTTGCGCCGGGGGGAAGCTGTCAGCGGAGCTGACTGAAGAGGAATGCGGGCGGAAATGTTAGGTTTTTGCCTCTGTATAGACTTCAAATCATACTTTCAGATATCGCCGTTCCTCTTCCGAGTCGCCTTCGGCGACCCACCTTCCCCCCGGGGGAAGGGGGCTGCTTCGCAGATGAAACAGACCGACAAATTTCTGTTTGACTTACTGCGAACGGGGTTTATTTTTAGCCTTAATGGACATTTTTAAGTTCCTTTGCGCTAAATATATGCGGTTTACATAATTATATTATGGTAAATTTACCGCGCAGCTGTAGGTGCATTGCCTGTCGGCAGTGCCACAGGCGATTGATAATTGCCCTGCGCATTCTGACGGTGGTGAGGCAGGTCTCGGCGCGCCCGGTGGGGAGCGAGTTGACCGCCGCCTGTGGCGGAAGAAGGGAGACGAGCGAGTGGCAGCGGTCGAAAAAATTGAGGATCAGCGTAAGCCCGATGATTTTTTCGGGTACCGCAACAGGATCGCGCCCTACGGTGGTAATTGGCACTGCATCCAACTGTTCGGCAAATTTCTGTTTGACATTCTGTGACCTTGCTATATTTTTGCCTATAGATCAAATATTTCATAACTTCGCCGTACCATTGGCACTGCGGTCTTTGGCTTGATCGCCTGCCTAACGCAAATGTAACCCAATCACAGGAAAAGATATGATTTTTTCTTTCCGGCCTGTGACAAATCCGCTGTTTTTGCCGTCTAATATACAGAGGCCTCAAAACAGCGGAGAGAGGAGGGATGCGCCCTTGCAGCGAGTTCAAAAGCTCTTTGAAGAATATAAGGATATGGTTTACCGTCTGGCGCTGAGCTATCTGGGAAACCCCGACGATGCCCAGGATGTCAGCCAGGAGGTTTTTATGCGGCTTCTGCGCTGGATCGACCGCATCAAAACAGGCTCGGAGCGTGCCTGGCTGACACGGGTAACCGTCAATTGTTGTAAGGATCTGCTTTCTTCCAAGCTTTCCACACGGGAAATTGAGGAAGACGACCTGGTCTCCTTGCCGCAAAGCAGCGACCTGAAGGAGGCGCTTATGGCGCTGCCCGGGGATTACCGCATTGTGATCTATCTCCATTATTATGAAGCCTACAGCACTGCGGAGATCGCCAAAATCCTGAAGGTCAGCCAAAGCGTGGTGACCACACGGCTCCACCGCGCACGGCAGCGATTGAAAAATCTGTTAAAGGAGGAAACCGTATGAAAGATCAAATGAACGAGATTTTTGATTCCATTCAAATGCCCGATTCCTGCGCCCAACAGATCCGCTCTGCCCTGGATCAGGGCGCTGTAACCCCAAAGAAGCCCCGTCGGCTGCTGCTTCGAAGCCTGATCGCCGCAGCCATTGCCGCCTGTCTGCTGCTGTCTGTGGCGGCGGCCGGCCTGTCCAAGGGCTGGCTGGATGATTTCCTGGGTGAGAGTGAGACGGCGGAGAATGTACAGGAGTTGGATATCACCGCCAATTACCGGGAACAGGAGGTCACCCTGGAGCGCCTGCTCATGGACGGTCCCTTCCTCTATCTGCAGGTCAGCCTGCGTACCCAGGGCGATGTCAATGCGGCAGAGGTTTTTGAGAGCTTCTATGAGTACCCTGAGACTTCCCCAAAAGACCGTGTGAGCCTTCATATTGCAAATGGAATGCTGGTTCTGCCCCTTTCAGAGCATGGGAAGCAGCAGACCGGTCAGGAATATCTATCCGTTGGCGCTCCGGCTCGCTCCTTCCGCCTCAGCCGTCTGGATGACGGCAGCGACATCAATTTCTGCTCCTACACCATGCAGTTCCTGATCCTGGATCTGCCTGCGGACTATGAGGGGCTGAAGCTGCGCCTGCGCCTGGAGGGACAGCGAACCTGGTACCCCGATGGTGGAGACCGATGGGACACCCAAGAGCGCCAGGTCTTCCTGCTGGAGGAGGAAATTACCCTGACGGATGTGGCGGCACGGGAGGCACAAATGGAAGACGGCTGCGCCGTGAAGCTCCATTCTCTGGGTGTCCAGATCCGCGGCAGGGATTTCGCAGATGTGGCAAAGGAGGCGCAGGAATGGGGCGTTGTTTTAGCGGACGGCACGAAAGTCCCCTTCAACAATTTCTATCTGACCCGTGATTACTACGAGGAGGCCGCCCAGTGGAGTCTCTTCTCCCTGTCCCGCATTGTCGATCCTGCGGAAGTTTCCGCCGTCTATCTGGATCAGACCCTCTACCCTCTGACTTGACTTGCCTGTCCTGATTTGCTATACTAAAACAGACAAAACGGAGGGGAGGCTGCCAAATGAGAGTTCGATTTCTATTGCTGAGTCTTGCTGTCGCCCTTTTCATTTCCCTGTGTCCTGTTTCAGTTCGCGCACAGGAACGGCTGAGTTACCCCGTGGAGAGCGGAAATCTGTATTTTGACCCAGATAGCGGAACTGTCACCGATTGCGATCACACTGTGACAGCGGCAGCCATCCCAGCGGAAATTCAGGGTATCCCCGTGAGAGCTATCGGAGATTACGCCTTTGACTATTGCGAAAATCTACGCAGTGTGAGCTTCCCCGAGGGCTTGGAGCACATCGGCAATATGAGCTTTGCCTACTGCTACGGCCTCAGCGCCCTTGCCTTCCCCGACAGCCTGATCACCATTGCAGACCGTGCCTTTTTCGATTGCACCAATCTGGAAGAAATCACCTTTGGCAGCGAAATCCGCTCCGTGGGCAGAGATGTCTTCTGGGGCGCTGCCTATCTCCGCAGAGAGAGAAATTGGGAGAATGACCTCCTCTATGCGGATTATGTGCTGCTTGACGCAAGGTCGAGCCTCAGCGGTGCAGTGGAATTGCCCGAAAAAACCCGTGTGATCGCCGGAGCTGCCTTTTATAGTTGCACCGCCCTGACCGGGATCACCCTCCCGGAGAACCTGATCAGCATTGGCGCTGAGAGCTTTTATTATTGCACCAATTTAGAGCAGCTCTGTATTCCCGATGCCGTTCTGATGATCGAAAACGCTGCCTTTCAGTATTGTGCCGCCCTGCAAACCCTTGAGATCGGCAATGGAGTGCAGAGCATCGGTGACAAAGCCTTCGCCTTCTGCGGTGCTCTGGAGGAAGTAAGCATTGGAAAAAATCTCCGCACTATCGGCAGCTATGCCTTTGCCGATTGCGACAGCCTGACCCAAATTCGTTTTTACGGCGATGCCCCCACCCTGGGTGAGCACACTTTCGACGACGATGCCCCCGGCGGCTATGTACCACTTCCGGGACTGACCCTTTACTATGCCCCCGATGCACAGGGCTGGACAAGTCCGCTCTGGCAGGGCTATCCCACGGCTCTGTGGGCGCCGCCCTTTGACGATGTTCCCCGGAATGTCTGGTACGCCTCTGCGGTGGATTACGCAGTGCTCCACGGCCTGATGAAGGGGGTGGGGAACAATCGATTTACCCCCGATGCCCCCATGACCAGAGCCATGCTGGTTACGGTATTGTGGCGCTACGCGGGACAGCCCGTGGAGGGGACAAACAGCTTCACCGACGTACCCTCCAATGTCTGGTATACCCGGGCGGTGGCATGGGCGGCGGAGAACGGCATCGTCACCGGCATTGGCGGCGGCCGCTTCAACCCCGATGGACAGATCACCCGTGAGCAGCTGGCAGTGATCCTGTACCGCTACTGCAAGTCCATCGGCATCGATACCTCCGATGTCGCTGACATTACCACCTTCCCCGATGCCAATCAGGTCAGCGGCTATGCTGTAGAAGCGCTGTCCTGGGCGGTGAAGACCGGTCTGGTCACCGGCTCCGCCGCCGGCGGCAAGGTCTACCTGGAGCCCCGGGGCAACGCCACCAGAGCCCAGGTCGCCACCATCCTCATGCGCTTCATTCAGAATGTGGTAGAATAAGGAACAAAAGCCAACAGCGCCACCCGAGGGATTGCCCCGGGTGGTGTCTTTTTGTACACGGATACCCGAGAGAATCATCACAATGGGATTACTAAAGATTCTGCTGAAAAAGTGGTTTTGTGCAGTATAAATCTCCTCTGATTACAGATACTAACAGCGTAATTTGTAAAAAGCGAGGAGAAATTTATATATGAAAGCAACCGGGATTGTTCGGCGTATTGATGATTTGGGGCGGGTGGTGATTCCGAAGGAGATCCGCCGTACCCTTCGAATTCGGGAGGGTGACCCCCTGGAGATTTATACGGAGAAGGATGGGGAAGTGATCTTTAAGAAGTACTCTCCCATGGGGGATTTGCAGGATTTTGCTGCACAGCTCTGTGAGGCCATCGGGAAGAACGCCGGTCATATTGCGGCGGTGGCCGACCGTGACAGCATTATTGCCGTCTCCGGCGCGCCCAAGCGGGAGCTGCTGGAAAAGCGGAACTCCTCGGAGCTGGAGCAGCTCATGGAGCAGCGGCGGAACTACCGCTACCGCAGCGGTGAGACGCGCCTCCGTCCGGCGGAAGCGGTGGAGAACTATCACCTGGGTGTGGCTGCACCGATTATTGCCGAGGGCGATCTTATGGGCTGCGTCATGCTGCTGATGAACGAAAACGATGCCGCACCCACGGAGTCTGAGCAGATCCTTGCCCAGACCATTGCAGGCTTTCTGGGCAGGCAGATGGAGAATTAAAAAAACCGGCGTAGAGAGCTTCTACGCCGGTTTTACTTATTTTCTGCCCTCCTGGGCTTGGATGATGGCCTTGTAGTAGTCCACGGCGGCGGGGAGACAGCCACTCTCGATGTTCTCATTGAGACCGTGCATTCCTGCCATCTGCTCGGGACCGTAGTTCACGGGGCTGAAGCGGACACAGTGGTCACAGACCTGACCGTAGAAACGGGCATCCGTAGCGCCGGTGACCACATAGGGCAGCACACCCACTCCGGGGAAGATCTTATGGATGGTATCCTGCACCAGCAGGAAGCCTTCGCCCTGCAGATCCAGAGAGGGGGAGGGCTCGCCCTGCTTGACGACCTCCATTTCGATGCCGTATTTCTCTGCCAGATCTCCCAGCACCTGCAGACTCTCCTTGGCAGGCTGGTGGGGAATGAAGCGGAGATTGGCACAGACGCTGGCCTCCTGGGGCAGCACGTTGAAGCCCTGAGAGCCCTGCTGCATGGTGAAGGCAATGGTGGTCTGGAGCATAGCAGCGGCCTGGGCGCTGATCATGGGCATGACCTTCTTCAACAGGGGGCGGAAGAGCCAGCCGTTGGCCAGCACATATTTCAGACCGAAGCCGGAGCAGTAGGGGGCGATCCGGGCGAACATGGCATTGACCGCCGGAGAGAAGGCACGGCGGAAGGGGGATTTCTTCTCCACACGGCTGACAAACTTCGCCAGACGGGGAATGGGAGTGTTTCTGCCGGGGGCGCTGGCATGGCCGCCTTTGCTTCGGGCAATAAAGCGCACGTCGCCGTAGCCCTTTTCAAAGATGCCAACGGCGGCAAAGTGTCCCTTCACACTGCCAATGGGGTCCTGGATAATGCTGCCGCCCTCGTCACAGAGGAGAAAGAGGCGGATGCCCTGTTCCCGGAACCAGCCTGCCAGCTTGGGACCACCGCTGCCTCCGATCTCCTCGGTGCAGGAGCTGAGCAGATAGACATCACAGGCAGGTACATAGCCTTGCTCCATCAGTTCTTCCACTGCCTGATAGAAGGCCATGAGGCTGCATTTGGTATCCGCAGCGCCTCGTCCCCAGACCTTGCCCTCGGCAATTGCGCCGGAGAAGGGGGCGTATTTCCACTGCCCCGATGCCTCCACCACGTCCATGTGGCTCATGAGGGCGATGGGGGCGGCAGAGCTCTGACCCTTCCATTTTAAGAGTAGGTTGCCGTCGATCTCTACCTTCTCGCAGGTGGCAAAGACCTTGGGAAAGAGTTCCTCCATTTTCTTGTGAAAGTTGCGGAATTTCTCGATTTCAGGGTCGGAACGGGAGGAAATGGTCTCTACTTTTACCATTTCTGACAGTTTCTCTGCATAGAGATCTACTCGCTTTTGATCTTCGCTGAGGCTGTACCGGGTTCTCTTTTTCGGCAGCAGCAGGGTTCTTACCAGAGCGATCAGCAGCAGCAGAACCAGCAGCCCCACCAGACCCAGCAGAATATATACTGCAATCATTCCTCTGCTGCCTCCTTCTTCTGCGCCTTGCGCATACGGATCCAGGCATGGGCGATGGCAATGGCACCGCTGAGGATCATCAAAAAGCCTACGTTGGAGATCAGAGAGGGGACAAAGACGAAGAGCAGTGTCATGACCACCAGGGGGATGGCCACCAGTTCCTTGCCCTTGCGGAAATACTTCACCGCCATAGCGCCGAAGAGGGCGGGGACAACGTTGTCAAAGGCAGGCTGCAGCACATCGGCCTCCAGCACGGGGCGCAGAGGGATCATCAGCAGCACGCCCAGAGCGATAACCACCGTGGTTACCAGGGAGGAGGCGGCGATGGAGAGGGTGGAGACGATCTCGTTCTCTGTGGTACCTGCCTCGGTGCCTGCAATGTCACGGGCGTTAAGTGCGCAGGGGATCTTCATATTGATCATATTGCCGGTGATGAAGCCCAGATAGCTGCCGCCGGCACCCAGCATGGGAGTGTAAATCAAGAATTCCACAATACAGCTGGGAATATAGATAATGGCGATCTGCGCAAAGCCCTTGCCAAAGGCAGACAGGTCGGGCATGGCATCCAGGCTCAGACCCATGAGGAAGGGAGAACCTACCAGCATCACAATGCCGATCAAAAGGCCGATGCGGCCGAAGAGATGGGTGCGGTTATTATACTTTTCCAGGTAATCGTTTCTCTGTTGTTCGTTCATGTCTTCGCCTCCCTCAGAAAATCATATTGCTCAGGACACTGGCAGCCATACCCACCAGCATACTGCCGGCGATGGAGAAATTCTCCAGCCATGCCAGCTTTTTCTTCTCGGTAAAGTAGATGAAAACCGCCATAGCGCCTGCGGCAAAGACCAGCGTCACCAGCTGCAGATACTGGCCGGTGATGACAAAGCTGCCGCTCTTGAACTGCACCAGCTCACCGACAAAGCTGCCGATATAGGCGGTGATCAGACCGATGAACATGGCGGTCATGGCCATATCTCCGAAGCCGCTGCCCTTTTTGCCGGAGGACTTTTTCTTCTGGAGCTTGCGGGTATAGGTCTTACCGAAGAGCGCCATACAGACCACACCCCAGATAATGCCCACGGACATCAGAAGAGCGATGGTGGTAAAGGCGGTGGGCGTCATCTGCTCGGCATTGAGGGAGTCCAGGCCGGTGTTTCTGGCGGCAATGTCTGCCACGCTGGTCTCATAGTGCAGGGCGCCGATGACGGAGAGCCGCAGCCAGGGCAGGGGAATGCCCAGGGAGCCCGACAGGGCGATAACGCCCAGGAGGATGCTGATGCTGGGCAGAATGGAGAAGGTGATACTGGAGGTCACGGTGCGCTTCAGCTTCGTCCGATCCATGCCGATGGCAATACCGGCACGGTAGGCACGGATCAGGAAGAACAGGCTCAGTGCCACCACAAAGAGAATGATTCCGCCGCTGATGAGATATAGCGGCCTGCTGTTTAATTGGTCTAACACTTGCATATCGATAACTCCTTTGTTTCCTTGGTCACAGAGATTATACTGACTTTTGACTGATTTTGCAAGAAGGAGGAAAAAACCATGGGTTTTATTTTTTCAGGCTTCAAAAATCAGCGGAGGCATGATATAATAAAATCAGATGATCCTGCGTGTTCCCGGCACAGAAAGGAGAGGTAAGCATGAAAAACGAATTCAAGTATATCATCCACCATACTGCCGATGAAAAGAAGGATATCACCAAG
>JAZNVK010000239.1:0-5250 GCA_045592805.1 Faecousia sp. | reverse complement strand
CTGCCATAGCCAAAACGGCTGATCATAGGATCATCGGCGTTAAGGATCAGTGTCGTATCGTCAAAGACGCTCTCCTTGATGGCATCGAAGACCCAATCCGGGTGGCCGTTTCTGGTGAGCTGATCCCGGTAGAGATTGGTCATAATATAATGGGTGGGATGGAACCACTTGAAGGTATACTTGGTATAACGCTCATCAGACTCAATAAGCAGCACATCCTGCTTCATCTTGCCGCCCCAGGTGCAGGAATTCAGGATCATGGTGGTAACACCCTCGATCTGATTGGAGCCTTCTACATTATAAGCTACCGTCTTGCCGGCCGCCTTCAGCACAGAGGCAATCATCTCCACAGTGGAGGTCTTGCCGTTGCTGCCGGTAACCGCAACGATCATTTTGGGTTTCTGTATTCTTCGTAAAATATCAGGGCAGATCTTCAGGGCGTATTTGCCGGGAAGGCTCGTCCCCTTGCCTACCAGACCACCGATAAGCTTCAGCAGTCTGCAAGCCAGGATCGCAAGAAATTTTCTCATAGTTTTCTCTATCCTTTCTGCTTCTCTTTTGCGAAAGAGGATTATAGCACAAAGCCTGCACTTACGCAAGCATATTCAGGAATTCTTCCTCTGATAATACGGGGATCCCCAGCTCATTGGCCTTCTTCAGCTTGCTCCCCGCGTTTTCTCCGGCAACCACATAGCTGGTTTTTTTGGATACAGAGCCCGAGGCTTTTCCCCCGAGGGCTTCAATTTTCTCTGTAGCCTCATCTCGGGTAAATAAGCTAAGAGCACCCGTAAGGACAAAGGTGAGACCGGCAAAACGGTCATCCGTCTGCTTCTGTTCCGCAGCGAAATTCATCCCGACACTGCGCAGTGCCTCAATCATTTCACGGCAGGCAGGATCGGCAAACCAGGAGACAATGTTTTCTGCTGTAATGGCACCGATATCCCGGATCTGGGTCAGTTCTTCCACAGAGGCAGACATCAGGGCATCCATATTTCCAAAGGTCTTGGCTAAAACCTTCGCTGCCTTTTCTCCTACCTGACGAATACCCAATGCAAAAATCAAACGACTGAGATCACGGCTCTTACTGTCTGCAATGGCGGACAGCAAGTTTTTAGCAGCCTTTTCTCCGCTCTTCCAGAGACTCTTCAGATCCTCCAGTTCCAGCGTATAAATATCAGCAGGACTCTTGATACAGCCCTTTTGAATCAGCTGCTCTACAATGGCATCGCCAAGTCCGTCGATATCCATGGCATTACGGGAGACAAAATGGGCGATATTGCGGCTCAGCTGAGCAGGACATTGAGAACCGGTGCAGCGGTAAGCGGCACCGTCTTCATCCCGACAGACCTTTGCTCCGCAGACAGGGCAATGCTCCGGCAGGTGATAGGGACTTGTCCCCTCGGGTCGTTTGGACAGAACAACCTCCAGGATTTCAGGAATAATCTCCCCCGCCTTGCGGATACGAACCGTGTCACCGATCCGGATATCCTTCTGGCTGATGAGATCCTGATTGTGCAAGGTTGCGTTGGTCACCGTCGTGCCGGCAAGACGAACCGGTGCGACCACTGCCTTGGGTGTCAGAACGCCGGTGCGTCCCACCTGCACCACAATTTCCTGCAATACGGTCTCCTTGATCTCAGGAGGATATTTGTAAGCGCAGGCCCAGCGGGGGAATTTCGCAGTGCTGCCCAGAATCTTTCTCTGGGAAAGCCCGTTGAGCTTGACAACCGAACCGTCAATATCAAAGGGAAGCTCATAGCGCTCCTGATCAATGCGTACAATTGTGTCTTGTACCTGCTGCAGGCTGTCGCAAAGCGTATAGGGAATCACCTTAAACTTCAGAGCGCTCAGATAATCCAGCGTTTCGCAGTGGGAATGAAACTCCTTCCCCTCTGCCAGCTGAAGGTTAAAAATCAGGATGTCCAACTTTCTCTCAGCGGCAATGGTGGGATCCAGCTGGCGAAGGCTACCGGCTGCCGCATTTCGGGGATTGGCAAACAGGCTCTGCCCAAGCTGCTCCCGTTTTTCATTAAGCTGCTCAAATACTGCACCGGGCATAAAGACTTCGCCACGGACAATCAGGCGATGAGGGGCATTTTCCAGTTGCATGGGGATGGAGCGGATGGTCTTAAGATTCTCCGTCACATCCTCACCGACGACACCGTCGCCACGGGTTGCGCCCCGGACAAACACACCGTCTACATACTCCAGCGCAACAGACAGACCATCCACTTTGGGCTCTACACTGTACTGCGGCGCATCACAGCTCTGCCGTACCCGCTGGTCAAACTCCTCTACCTCATCGGGGGAGAAAACATCCTGCAGGCTCTCCAAAGGAACGGCGTGCTCTACCTTCTCAAAGCGATCCAGCGCCTTCCCTCCCACACGCTTGGTGGGAGAATTGGGAGAGGAGAATTGCGGGTACTGTGCCTCCAGCTCCTCCAGTTCTCTGAGAAGATGGTCATATTCATAATCCGCCATTTCAGGCGCGTCCAATACATAATATTTATAGTTCGCCTCTTCCAGTTGCTTTGTCAAGGCTTCCATTCGGGTCTTGGGTTCCATTGTTATTCCTCCATACCGAAATAGCTTGTAGGCACCGTACCTACGATTACAGTTTGCGCGGCTAAAACCGCAGAGTCAACGGGAATATCGCGGGTTCCCGTCCAGGTGAGAATCGTAATTACCACATGGATATCTATGGTAATGCTATGGAGCGTCTGGTTAATTCCCGCCTCGGAAAATTCATTGCGAAAAACCGCGTCAGAGGTTCGCACAGCAAGTACCCGAACCGGCACATCCGGCCCACGGCCGGAAAACAGCTCCGGCAACAGCACGGAACCAATGGGGACACCCAACTGCTCCCAGGACAGCTGCTCCAGCTTCTCATCCACCCGATACAGTACGCTTGCTTTCAGACGGTTGATCTCCTCCATATTGGTACGGACTGCCGTTACATTGCCAGATGAATCCTTCTCTATTATGACCATACGGTCATAGGCAATCTCTCCGGCGGCGATTTGCTCCCCTATGGCCAAGTTGATGGCATCCGAGGCCTGATTATCCACCTTCGTCGCAATGAGCTTCTCCGCCATAGGCGCAAGCTCATGACGGCACAACAGAGTTAATGCGGTCAGGATCACCAGAAGAAGGGAAAGCGTGATCCGCAGACGGTGTCGCTGTGTCAGTGTCATAGATACCACCCCCTATATTCTATGCAGGGTGGCAGAAGATTTTACAGTTTTTTCATACGAACCGAAGCGGCTTTTGCCATCAAACGCTTGGTACCCACCTGATCAAAGGCGATCTCCAGCATAGCATCATTGCCTACCGGCAGCACACTGAGAATCATCCCCATGCCAAAGGTATCATGCTGCACCATATCTCCCTTGGCAAAGGCAGGAAGGGCAGCTTTGGTCGTGGGGGCTGCTGTCGCAGTGCGGAAAGAAGGCATGGCAGTAGGACGTTTCCGTTCCACAGGATAGTCGTTGCTCCAGGAGGGCGTGCCGAATGTACTGCGCTGCGCACCGCCAGCACCGCCGTAAGCGCCGTAGGTCTGGGTGCGGGGCGAACGTTTTTCCATCAAAAGCTCTGCAGGAATCTCTCCTAAGAAACGGGAGGGGCGATTACTGCTTGTACGGCCGTAGAGCATACGCTGATGGGCGCTGGTGAGAGTCAGGCGCTTCTTGGCACGGGTGATGGCCACATAGCAAAGACGCCGCTCTTCCTCGATCTCCTCCTGCTCTCCGATGGAGCGCATACTGGGGAAGATCCCCTCTTCCATGCCTACCAGATAGACATAGGGGAATTCCAAACCCTTGGCGGCATGCATGGTCATCATGACCACCGCATCTGCCTCCTTGTCGTACTGCTCGATATCCGTATACAGAGCCACTTCCTCCAGGAAGCCGCCAAGGCTGGGTGTATCCGTATTCTCCATATAGCTGACAATGGAGGATTTCAGTTCCCGTACGTTCTCCAGACGGCTGCGGTTCTCCACATCGTCCTTCTGTTCCAGCATAGCCACATAGCCCGTACGGATCAGGAGTTCCTCATAAAACTCCGGCAGAGGCAAGGTCTCCAGCAGCTCGGCACATTCTTCAATGAGCATGGTGAAGCTCATGAGCTTCTGGGCGCTGCGCTCCAGGGCAGGATAGTTATAGGGATCACTGACCACCTGATAAACCGGCATATTGGCAGCGGTACAGAGGCGTTCAATGGTCTCAACGGTCTTGCCGCCGATCCCTCTGGGCGGCTGGTTAATGATCCGCTTCAGGCGAAGATCGTCAGAACGATTATGGATCACGCAGAGATAGGCAAGCATATCCTTGATCTCCGCACGGTCGAAGAATCGCGTGCCGCCAATGATACGGTAAGGTACACCGCTGCGCTTGAAGGCATATTCCAAGCTGTTGGACTGGGCATTGGTACGGTACAAAATGGCATGATCCTTGAAGTTTTTACCCTGAGAAACGGAGAGAATGTCATTTGCCACATAGGATGCCTCTTCGCTCTCATTGCCTGCTTCATAATGGACAATCTTCTCGCCACGGTCATTGCGGGTCCAGAGCCTTTTTCCCTTTCTGCCGCGGTTATTGGAGATCACCGCATTGGCAGCATCCAGAATGGATTGGGTGGAACGGTAGTTCTGCTCCAAACGGATCATCCTCGCGCCCTTGTACCGGCTTTCGAAATCCAGAATATTCCGAATAGTGGCACCACGGAAACGGTAAATACTCTGGTCATCGTCACCGACAACGCAGATATTTTCATATCCACCGGCAAGCAGGCTGGTCAGTAAGTACTGCAGATGGTTGGTATCCTGGTACTCATCCACCAGAACATAGCGGAATTTCCGCTGATAAAATGTGCGAATATCTTCATTTTCCTGCAACAGCCGTACGGTCAGCAAAATAATATCATCAAAATCCAGCGCATTGTTTTCTTTCAGCTTGGTCTGATACTTCTTATAAGCTCTGGCAACATGAAGATACTTCAAATCACCCTGCGCTTCAGCCCGCTCCATAAGATCGTCTGCTGTGACCAGTCGATCCTTTTCCTTGCTGATCACGCTGAGAACATACTTTGCGGGGAAAGTCTTGTCGTCGAGGCCCATATCTTTGATGATATCCTTCATCACACGCTCCGAGTCAGCGGTATCATAGATGGTGAAGCTCTTTCCGTAGCCAAGCCGCTCAATATCCCTGCGCAAAATGCGGCAGCATGCGCTGTGGAAGGTCATGGCCCAGA
>JAZNVK010000238.1:0-2853 GCA_045592805.1 Faecousia sp. | reverse complement strand
CCGCAATTACAGCCGACTGCGCATCATAGGTCTGCCAAATCAAACGCTGACCGTGACCACCACGGAATTCACTCCTGCGGGATCAACCTCGGCGGTAACCGCGCCGTACACTCTTACCACTGACGAAAACGGAAATGCCTTCCTCTACGGCACTTTCGCAGAGGGAGCAACGGTAAGGGTGAAGCAGGGCGATGTGGTTCTTAAAGAATATGCCTTCACCGCAAATAAGCATCCCGGTGGCACAGAACATGGCAAGAGCTACGTGCTGGATGCAGTGCCTGTCATCGACCTTTCGCAATACAGCGACGGCGATACAATTAACATTACCCAAGATAGCGTGATTGTCGGCGACGGCAATGAGTACAACATATCGGTGAATATCGCAGAGGATGCAATCGTCACCTTGGACGTTGGAACAGGTGGCGTGAAGCTCACAGCTCCCATCACCGTGGCAGACGGCAAAACCTTAACGCTCCTTGTTAAAGGCGATGCAGAGCATACCGTGAACGGCGGTATTTCCCTTGGTAATGCTTCTAATGTGGTCATCGAAGGCGACCTTGACAAACCGAACAACAAACTGACCGTTACGGCTACGGGTAGCAACGCAGGAATCGGCGCAAATAACGGCGTTACAGCAGGTGATATAACTATCCGCAACGCCCGTGTAGAAGCTACTGGAAGTGGCTCTGCAGATTCACCTAAAGTTGCCGGTGCAGGTATTGGAACAGCAAAGGCATCAATGGGAAATATTCTGATTGTAAATTCAATCGTTACTGCCGCCGGTGGTTATTATAGCGAATATGAAGCACATGGTGCTGCAATCGGTATGGGTTCCGATGGTGTGTCAATGGGTAATATAACCCTCATAGATTCGGAGATTACAGCAAGTCACAGCGGTGAGGGCCATGCTTCAATAATCGGTGCTGGACCTGACTTTGCTGAAGGAGACAGGGATGGGTCCGATATAGGAACCATGGGAGATATTATCATTACGAATACTGATTTGCATCTCTCTATGGCTGAAAGTACGACAGACGAATACGCAGCAATGATAGGTACTGCTGACTTCTCGGGTGGTGGTCTGAGTTATTCGGTTAATATGGGAAAGATAATCTTTACCGATATAACTCAGGCAGAACTGGATGAAATGATTGCAACTTGGTATATCCCGTCAGACTTTGACGAGTATGGCGGCTATGTCCTCGGATTAGGATATTGGTCTCATGTTTATAAATACAACGAGTATGAGGCGCATTGCGTAGGCACGTTCGGTGGCGTATGGGTCAGTGACGGCAACGGTGGTGTCGTACAGATTGGTGATGCAGACGGTTATATTAATCCAGAATAAAGCAATATAATAATTTAGGGCAGGAAGAGGGTGATGCCTCTCCTGCTCGCTATGAGATCCCCGGTCAAGCCGGGGATGACGGGGAAAGAGGTCGGATGACGGTGGAGATGGCCGGTCGGGTGAGATCCCCGGTCATGCCGGGGATGACAGAGGAGATGGCCGATCAGGTCGGCCATGACGGAGAAGGGCCGGTCATAACGATGAAGGGACGTGGTTGAGTAGAAACCAATAAAATATCTTGCTTATGGAAAAAAACATTGTATTCTGATTCTGCAGTCCGAGTTTGAAATCGATCTGGTACGTCGGTCTGCTATCCTTACAGGACAGTCTATCCTGAGTTTTGACTTTCGCGATGGTGCCGAAGCCGAGGGTGTCTGTGAATGCGTCACTTTGGAGATGACTGTGAACAGGCACAGGGAGGAGCTGCGACGCTTGTATGATTCTGCGTTTTCGCATATTTCTAATGTATTTATGCCGGATTTTGATAGGTTTGTGGAGTGTGTTCTGGATTCTGATTTCAGTTGTTTCAAGCCTGGCGAGAAGATGATATGGGGGACTTCCCTGCCGCTTAAGGGGTTGATTGCGCATCTGCATACGTATATGATCGGAGGGGTGGATTCCGAGTGGATAGAAAGAGCGGCGGCGAGTATATGCACAAGTGCGGAGGAGTGCAGGAAGAGGACTACAAGTTTAATTCGATAGTGATTTTGGATTCTGGGAAATTGGGATGGTTTTTTATCCCGATTTCCCAGATTTGTTTGATGCACCTTTGCAAATGAAAGGTTAATGTTAATGATTATGGAAACAACAAACAGAATCAGTATCGAGATGAGCGAGGAGGAGCTGTCTCAGAAGGTGCGTGCTATCGTGGAGATGGCGATTGAGTCGTATAAGAGGAAGGAGCCTTCGGAGGAGAAGGCTGAGTTTCTTTCGAAGAAGGAGTTGTGTGAGCTTATTGGGAAAAGTGAGGCGCAGATCTGGAGGTATGAGCAGGAGGGTATTTTTACTGCCAGGAAGGTTGGAGGCAGGTGCGAGTATGAACGGGCTCAGGTGGAGAGGTTTCTTTATCTGAGGAATACGTGCAGGATTTCGAGTACGGAGAGGTTGAAGGAGGCGGTCAGGGCGATGGTGCAGAAGGAGATGGATCTGCTGGCCGAGCGGATGGAGGGAGATGTGGTGGATCTTGCTTCTGCTGCTGGGATTATTGGGGTTGAGGCTGTGGGGGCTATCAGAAGAGAGGCGTTTTCGTATGTGAGGGCTTTGGCGCTGAGGGAGGCGAAGGAGGAGTTCAAGGCTAAGAGGGAGGCTAAAGGCAGGAGATGAGTATGAAGGATACTAAAATCGGGAGGGCTATCAGGGCTGAGAGTGCTGAGTCGGAATCGGTGTCGGCTTTTGTCAAGAGGCCGGCTTCAGATTGGATGAGGCTGGCCGGGGAGAAGCCGCCTCAGCGGAAGTTGCTGGGGGATCTTATCAGCGAGAATGAGTTGGCTGTGGTGTTTTCTATG
>JAZNVK010000237.1:0-4693 GCA_045592805.1 Faecousia sp. | reverse complement strand
CGATGGCTCGGTTGGTTTCGGCGCGCCTGGTAGTCGCGCCCTACGGGGGTAATTGGCACGGCATCCAACTGTTCGACATATTTCTGTTTGACGGGAAATGTATTCCAAATCCGTGCCGCAGGCACTTCGTTCTTAGTCATTCGTCATTAGCTATTCGTCCGCAGCGTGAAAGAATCTCCCAAAATCCCCTTTGCAAATTCTGCCGAAAGCTGCTATACTGGTCTTAGAATCAAATAGAAAAGGAGAGACCTTCTATGCAGGACTACAGCAAGTTACCCTTAGAGGAAAAGCAGGCGCTGGTACAAAAGGCCTATGACCGTGGCTTCTATTATGAGAGCACTTTCTCCAACTGCGGCCAGTGTACCCTGGCGGCGCTCAGCGACGTATTCCCCGATCTGGGCATTGATGACAAGATTTTCAAAGCTGCCTTCGCCCTGGGCGGCGGTTTCGGACAGTCTACCCTGGGTACCTGCGGCGCGCTCAGCGGCGCCGGTATGGCGATCAGCCTTCTCCTGGGCAGAGAGCGCAGCGACATGGCACACGGCACCCAGGAGTGCTTTGATGCGGCCTACGAGGTCTATTGCCAATTCGTAGAGAAATTCGGCGGCTGCTGCTGCCACGATGTGCAGACCTGCCTCTTTGGCACCTGCTATCGTTTCCGTGAGGAAGGTCAGCTGGATGGCTACCTGGCTTCTGACGGCCACGACAAGTGCGGCACTGTCGTAGGCACCGCCGCCTCCCTGGTGGCAAAGCTCATCGTAGAAGGAAAACTGAAATAAATAACAAGCGGTGGCTGCCTCCCCAAAGAGGCAGCCACCGTCTTTCTATGGCAGATGTAAGTTTTTGCCAAATAAATGTTTCCCGAACTGTTGCCAGCACCATCAATCAACGACCTCCCCCTTTCAAGGGAAGTGAGACCCCAAATCTCCGATTTGGCTGGTCGAACTTGTGCCTTGTGCTGGGACACAGGGGGTTGCTGTAAGCACCACCGTCAAATAGATGCTTATCGGTCTGTCGTCTGCTGTATCAAGTCTGTCATTGCGAACCAGTGCGCACACTGGTGTGGCAATCCGTTCTCCTTTGGCACCACCGTCAAATAGATGTTTGTCGGTCTTTTTGCTTCATCCTAAAAGCTGCGGCGCACCAAAGGCTTCTCCTTGAGGAGAAGCTGTCGCCGTAGGCGACTGATGAGGTGTGCAGTAGGAAAAAACGCATAAATATCAAGGGTTTCGGCGAATCCGTGCTATCGCACACCACCTCATCCGTCAGCCCTTCGGGCTGCCACCTTCTCCTCAAGGAGAAGGCTTTGGGTGCATCAAACTGTTCGTCAAATTTCTGTTTGACTTTTTTACGACTGTATTTGGATTTGCTGTCTGCGCGGCTTCTTGATGGGCAGCAGCATACGGGTCTCATTTTTATATTGGGCAAAACCGGGCTTTTTGCTCTGCCTGCCGTCTGCCATGGGGATGCTGACGCAGAAGAAGAGCAGAGTATTGGCGGCAGCGCCTGCCAGCAGATACCACTTTCCGCCCAGGGCAAGGCAGCAGCTGAGCCCTACGCCCCACCACATCAGGATCTCACCCAGATAGTTGGGGTGACGGGAATGCTTCCACAGCCCCACCCGGATGAAGCTGCCGGTTCCCGCCTTGCGGAAACGGTGCATCTGCACATCTGCCGTGCCTTGCAGCAGTACCGCCGTCAGGCAGAGCAGCAGCGCAAGGCAACTCCAAAGATTGCCCTTTGCCCCCTCCCACAGCACTGTAGCGCCGGGTAGTGTGCAGCCCCAGACCACCAGAGTGGGTACCATGTGAATGCCGATGAAATTGATCAGGGGGTAGAAGATGCCGGTCTTTTCCCTTAGCATCCGATAGCGCCAATCTTCAGCGGTCAGGCCGTGGAAGGTGTAGGCCCAGTTGGCCGTCAGCCGCAGACCCCAGAGGCACACAGCTGCCATCAGCAGGATCTGATACAGGCTCAGTTCCTTTCCCACCGCCAGGGCAGGCAGGATCACCATGGGCTGCACGCTCCAGTATGGGTCATAGACCGAGGCGTTTTTGAATAACAGGCTGAAGAGGAAGCAGCAAACCGTTGCCCCCACATCTGCGCCCAGCAGCCGCAGCCACTGCGCCCCGGGAATCCGCCCGTAAAGCCAAATCCCGATCACGGCGGTCAGGACATACACCGCCCCCACCAGGAAAAAACTAAGTCCACGCTTCTGAACCCGGATCATACAAGTCAGACCTTTCTCTCTGTTTTGCCATATTGTAGCAAAAATCGAAACAAAAGGCAACCAAATAAAAAAATGCGCAGGCTGTAATGAGCTCAATCGGCTGTATGCCGAAGTCTCAATTCCTGCGCAATAGGTTATATTCGGAAGTGCCTGCCAAGAAGGTTCCGCCGACGAAGGACGTTCGCTATGAAACAGGCACCCCGAAGCCCCTTGCAACGGGCTTTACATTCCGTTGCAAGGAACGCTACGTGTAGTATAAGGGATTCATCGTCCAATGTCAAGTAATTTATAAATACAGCACATATTCTTCCTTTCGGTAACGCTTCAGATATGCATCCATGATGCGGCTGTTTTTGTATTGCAGCGCTTTGGTGGGGCAGCTGCTGACGCAGCGCAGGCAGCGGATGCATGCGCCGTGGATGCGCCCCTCCCGGATGGAGCCCATGGGGCAGATCCTTTCGCATTGCCCACAGCCGTTACAATGGCCTGTTTTCGTAATTTTCACGCCCAGGCGGCTGCGCAGGGCAGGGAAAACATTGGACAGGGGATTCTTTGGGCTTCTGGGGATGACCACCGGCCTTGGCTCCTGAAGCCTTTGGACAAGGGGCAGCAGTTTTCGGAGATCAAAGTCATGATCTCCGCTCAGAAAGCTATGCCCCATAGGGACATAGGCTCCGGCAATGACCTGCCCTTGCAGCAGCTTTTGCGCCTCCTGCAGAACATTGCCGTAGGAGATTTTACCGTAGGTTGCAATGAGCGCAACGTGCTTTGCGCTCAATCGCCGCAGGAAGGCTTTCACCGGCTTCGGGATATTCTGGCAGTACACCGGGAAAACCACCACCGCTGTTTCCGCAACTGCGGTATTGCCCTCCATGGGACATACTTGGCAATGGAGCTCCTGCGCCAGGGCTTCGGCAACCGCCATACTGTGTCCGCTGCCGGAAAAACAGTAGACCCCGATCATCCCCGCTCCTCCAGGAAGCTCCGCATAATGGCGCATTCCGGAATCTCCTCCAGCGAGAAGCCCAGAAAATGCTCCATTTCATAGAGGGACTCCTCTCTGGATCTGCCGCACTTCTTACTTGCCAGGGAGAACTCCAGGGCGCTGAAGGGGATCATCTTGCTCTTGCAGTGATAGAAGCGCACAAATTGAGTGTGATCCTTACAGCGCTCGATCTTGCAGCTGGTGTGCAGCGCCTTGTCCTTCTCCTCCGGCGCAACCCAGCCGCATTCATTTACCAAAATACTTTTGACCTTGTTCCAGTCGTAGGTGCCGCCGCTGATTTTATCAAAATCCAGATGGACAAAGGCGGGGATATTGCCCGTCCGTGAGGAATAGCGGATGCTCCGTTTGAAAGGAGGAAGCAGCTCCGGAACAGTGCGGATGGCTTTCACCACGTTACCGATCAGGTCACTTTGGTATCCGCTGAGCTTCTTCAGGGGATGATCGCCGTAGGCCAGCTGCTTCATGGTCATCAGCGTCTGGAACTGCCCCTTTTTCAGGGGGGGACGCAGGGTCAGCACACGCCCCACATTCAGCAGAAAGTTCAACAGGCCATTGGAGGCAAAGGAATAGGCCAACTTGGGCGCCAGATGATTGTAGTATAATCCCAGCATCTGTACCGGCTCGTTTCCGGCCACAAAATAGGGAACCCGGTTGGCCACCATCTCAGGATAGAACAGCAGATATGCCAGAGAAGGACAGGCGCAGGTGTTGCCGCTCAGGTCATACAGCGCCTGATAGAAGCGCCGCAGATCGGAGGGATTGACAGAGCGTGTGATGAATTCCACATTTTGGAATGCCTTTTTTGCATTGGCGATGCTTTTGGCAGCGCTCTCTGAAATGTAGGGAATCTCCCAGGTCATGGCCAACACCCGAAGCCCCTTTACCTTGGAAAGGTAGTAGAGCAAATAGGTGGAATCCTTGCCGCCGGTGTAGAATACGGCGATGTCAAAGCGAGAGGTTTTGCTGCGGGGGATCTCCTCCAGGACGGGGACAACGCTTTTCAGCCCCTTCACATCCTCGGCGGTTTGGCACATAGGACACAAGCCCTCCCCGTCAAACTCCAGGCCGGGGATCAAAAAGTCGTTTGCGCAGCAGCTTTTGCAGAAAATGGCCTCGGAGAAACTTTTCGGAACGATGCGCCGCTCCTGTACAGGAACTACCTGCTTACCCAGCAGCTTTTTCAGCAGGGACAGCTCCTTTTCACTGAGCTCCCGGGGCAAAGAGGCCAGAATTTCCGCCTGCTTTTTGGAAACGGAGATATCATTCTCAAACAAATGGGGAAGACTGCGCAAGCCGTAATAATGCAATTTTCTGTTTTCCAGCTTCCACCTGCTTTGAAGATCGTACACAAAACTCCCTCCCCGGATCTGTAGAATATACCTGTATTCTAACATTCCGCAGGAGGAATTGCAAGAAAAAACAGAACGGCCGGGGCATAGTGAAGTTAAGTTTGCCCA
>JAZNVK010000236.1:0-3132 GCA_045592805.1 Faecousia sp. | reverse complement strand
GATCTCCAGAATGGAGACGTCGAAGGTGCCGCCGCCCAGGTCATAGACCATGATCTTCTGCTCGGATTCCTTGTCGATGCCATAGGCAAGAGCAGCTGCGGTGGGCTCGTTGATGATACGCTTGACCTCCAGACCGGCGATCTTGCCTGCGTCCTTGGTGGCCTGGCGCTGTGCATCGTTGAAATATGCGGGGACGGTGATGACCGCCTCGGTGATGGGCTGGCCCAGATATGCCTCAGCATCAGCCTTCAGCTTCTGCAGGGTCATGGCGGAGATCTCCTGGGGGGTGTACTTCTTGCCGTCGATATTGACCTTGTAGTCAGAGCCCATATGGCGCTTGATGGAAGCGATGGTGCGGTCAGCATTGGTGACAGCCTGGCGCTTTGCCACCTGGCCTACCATACGCTCGCCGGTCTTGGAGAAGGCGATAACGGAAGGGGTGGTGCGGTTGCCCTCTGCGTTGGCGATGACGACAGGCTCGCCGCCCTCCATCACTGCTACGCAGGAATTGGTAGTACCTAAGTCGATGCCGATAATTTTACCCATTGTTGTTTCCTCCTATATAAAAGTGAATTGTATACAAAATCAGTTGGCCACTTTGACCATGGCGAAGCGGATGACCTTCTCGCCCAGCATGGCGCCCTTCTGGAAGACCTCGGCGATGGAGTTCTCTTCCAGGCTGTCATCCTCGATGTGCATGACCGCATTGTGCTTCTCCGGGTCGAAGGGCTCGCCGGCGGCGCCGTAGACGGTGATGCCCAGGTTCTCCATGATCTTGGTGAACTCGTTCATGATCATCTGAACGCCCTTTTTGTAGGCCTCGTCCGTGGTGTCGTTGGCCAGGGCACGCTCTAAGTTATCATAGACCGGCAGGAATTTTTTGGCGGTATCCGCCACGCCGTCCTGATAAATGCCGTCCTTTTCCCGCTGGCTGCGCTTGCGGAAGTTATCATACTCCGCTGCCAGACGGAGGTACTGGTCGTGCTCCTTGGCTAAGGCTCCCTTAGCTTGTTCCAGCTCCGCATTTTCGGGAGCTTCTACGGTTTCTTCTACAGCGGCTTCCTTGACCTCTTCGGTCTGGGGCGCTTCTTTCTTCTTAGACAATTAGGTTTCCTCCTTGTTACCGGAGGGGAGCTCCGGTTTTCCAAACATCCGTCCCAGACCCTCGGCAAAGTAGCTGAGGCGGGCGGTGATCTGTGCATAATCCATTCGCTGGGGGCCTACTACGCCGATCATACCCTGCATACCGTCGCCGATGTCAAAGCGGGTGACCACCACAGAGGTGTCCTTCAGCTCCTGGGCCACATTCTCGGGGCCGACTAAAATCTGCATGGAGCTGTTGGGGTCCAGCTTGGCGGGGAGATTGGAGATGGTATCCTCATCCAGAGCACCCAGGATCTGACGGGCTCTGCCCAGATCCTGATATTCCGGCTGACCTAAGAGGCGGTTCTGGCCGGTGAGATAGACCTGGCTCTTGCCGCACTCCTCCAGCACGTGGACGGCATAGTCCACAATAATGGGGATCAGACCGGCGGCAGCGCCGGCGCTGCGGCTCACACGATCCAGAAGTTCCGGTGTGAATTGCTCGGCGGGGATCTCCGTGAGGCTGGCATTCAAAACAGCGGAGAGCAGCTTCAGATCCGTCTCATTGACATTGAGAGGCAGCTTGATGAGCTTGTTCTTCACGGTCTCGTCGCTGGTCATAACCACTAAAATGAAGCTGCCACGGTCAGCGGGGAGCACCTCAAAGCGGCGCACGGTGACGCTGCCGGTTCGGGCGGTCATGGCGTAGGCAGGAAGGTCTGTCAGCTGGGAGACCAGCTTGCCCACCTTGCTCATGACCCGGTCGAACTCCTGCATGCGGAGCTCCATGGCCTGATTGATGGACTGGGTCTCGTCTACGCTGAGGCGGTAGTCCTGCATAAGGCGGTCGATGTAGAAACGGTAGCCCGTGGGGCTGGGAATCCGCCCGGCAGAGGTGTGGGGCTGCTCCAAAAAGCCCAGGTTGGTCAGCTCTGCCATCTCGTTGCGGATGGTAGCGGAGGAGAAATCCATATCCGGCAGCTGGGCGATGGTCTTGGAGCCTACGGGCTCAGCGGTGCGGATATAAAGATCGACGATGGCCTTCAGAATTTTCTGCTTGCGCTCCGACAATTCCATAATAGCACTCTCCTCCGTTGGGTGTTAGCACTCTTTTCTTCTGAGTGCTAAACCAAATATACACCAATCCACCCGTAAAGTCAAGAGCAGATGCAAAATATTTTTTGAACAATCTGTGACGATTATTCGCCATGCACCAAAAAAGAAGCTGCCTCGCATTCGGCACAGCCCAACAAGGCAGTATTTTTAGTAATGCACCACACTGTGCCGAAACTAAGTTTGCCCTGACGGGCAAGTGAAGTTGCCTAACGGCAGTGAAGTTACTTCGTAGTGAAGTTTGCTTCGCAAGTGTTTTTTGGCAAACTTAACTTCACATTTGCCAAAAAGGCAAATACTTCACTGTAATTTATTACAACTTCACTTCAAACCGCAGGTTTGAAACTTCACAAAAAAAGATACCACCCGAAAAAGAATTTTTCGTTCTTCTTCGGGTGGTTTTGTCTTTTCTCCTAACAAGCAGGGAATTTGTTCGGCAAATTCCTCTTGTATTAAAGAAATGCTTCCTTATCGGGTGTCTTCCTTTGAGGCAGCTTCTTTGGATATGGAGGAAATTAGTTCTCGCAGTAGGCCTTGGCGATCTTGGCGGCCAGACGGACGTTGTTGAACACCAGCTGGATGTTGGACTCCAGGCTGCTGCCGCCGGTGATCTCCTTGATCTTAGCCAGCAGGAAGGGGGTGGTCTCCTTGCCGGTGATACCCAGGGTCTTGGCCTCTTCCACGGCATCTTCAATAGCCTTGTTGATGACGGTCTCGTCCATGGAGTACTCCTCGGGAATGGGGTTGGCAACCAGCATGCCGCCCTTCAGACCCATGTCAGCCTGGGTCTTGAAGGCTGCTGCCAGCTCTTCGGGGGTATCCATACGGTAGTCTACGCTGAAGCCGGACTTGCGGGTGAAGAAGGCGGGCAGCTCCTTGGTGCCGTAGCCCAGGACGGGAACACCGAAGTCGGAGGCCAAGCGGTTTAGGAAGACA
>JAZNVK010000235.1:0-4894 GCA_045592805.1 Faecousia sp. | reverse complement strand
GATGCAACGCATCGGAGGTTTTTCAACTAAATCCACCCTAACGGGTGGGTGAAATCATCTTCGATGATGAAATCCCCTTCGGGGATGAAATCCGCCTCGACGGCGGATGGGTGGATTTCATTTCACTTGATGCGACAGCATCAAATTTCACAATTTACGGAGTAAATTATTTCACCGTGAGCAAGAACGAACGATTTCACTATAAAGGAGGCTTTCATATGCAAGATATCTGTATTCCCTGTGGGGATGGGCTGGTGAATGTCCGGGTCGGTGCAATTATCTACCGGGATGGCAAGCTCCTGATGGTAGGCAATGAACGGGCGGACTATCTCTACTCCGTGGGTGGCCGGATCAAGTTCGGTGAGACCGCAGAAGAGGCGATTGTCCGGGAGGTACTGGAGGAGACCGGCGTCCAAATGGAAGTGGATCGGCTGGGCTTTGTCCACGAGAACTATTTCTACGGCGATGCTCCCTCCAATCTGGGAAAGCTGATCTATGAGATCTCCTTTTTCTTCTACATGAAAGTCCCTGAGGACTTCTCCCCCATGAGCATGAGCTTCACGGAGGATCACAGCCGGGAGCAGCTGCACTGGGTCATCCCCCATGCGGAGATCACCCTGTATCCCAGCTTCTTCCGCACGGAATTAGATCCCAATTGTAAGTCCGTCCGACATTTCGTCACCGATGAGCGGCACTGATGGGGAGGTGTCTATGACCTACACAATTTCCAAAGAATATGACCGCCTTTTGGGAGAGCTTATTGGTCTTGCCAGAGTGACCGACGGCAATGAGCATCTGATCAGCGACTCCTGCACGGGGCTGATTGCCGAAGTGCTGGATTATATCCACAGCGCTGAAGTGAGAACAGAAATTACCACCTATTTCCAACGGATTGAAGAGGAAAAGTGGAAGATGGTTCCCGATTGCCGCCTCTGCGCCAGCCCCTGTGGTCGCCACAGGGCTTACGACATGGTGCAACTACACAACGCGGATTCGGAGATCCGCGACCTGAAATACCTGCTGCTGGAGGGCATTTGCAAGATTGCCGCCTGTGTCTGCCGATGGAAGCTCCCGGGTAAAAGTCATGCTCTGGATCGTTTTCTCTATACCGCCTTGATCGTCATTGGTCTGGATGACTACAGCCTGCAGGATCTGCTGCCCGTTCTCCGCACCTTGGGCGCTATGGAGAAAAAATGTGCCGATCTGATCGCTGAAAGTCTGAACTGAACAGAAAAACGCTGCTGCAATGATTTGCAACAGCGTTTTTTCTTATTTCAGCAGCTTTCGGGCAAATTCCTTTGCGCCCTCCACCGCCGCTTCAGTGCGGAAGGAGGCCAGATTGTCCTCGTCCTGCACGGAGTAGAGCCCCAGATATTCCAGATTGGAGTGCTTACACAGGCGGTGGATGCCCATCTCAAAGGGATCGGTGGCATAGGCACCGTCGTAGCCGTGGGTGGCGAGAATGGCCACCTTTTTCCCGGCCCAGAGAGAGCCTTCGGCACTGCCGTAGTACTTATTCAGACCGTAGTGACGGTCTAAGACCTTTTTCATGGGGGTAGCACAGTACCAGGCATAGATGGGCGTGGCAAAAACGATCAGATCTGCCCACTGGATCCCCTCGACTACGGCATACATATCGTCCTTGCAGACACAGCCGTACTCTCCAGCCACCTCCTGGCAAGCATAGCAGCCCACACAGGGGGCAATATTCTTATCTGCCAGCGTCATATAGTACACGGAAGCACCTTGTGTACGAAATTCTTCCATCAAAGGCTTGCAAAGCTCCGCCGTGTTGCCCTGCAGCCGAGGGCTGCCCATTAAAATCAAAACGTTCATTTTCCTTCTCCTTTTGTTTTTGCTATGGATAGCATATTGTTTTTTCCGCTGAAAGTCAAGTTTTTTTCTTCTTCCTATTGACATTTACCTTAGGTGAAATGCTATGATGGAGCAAAGGAGGCGGTTTGATTGAAAATGAAGGATGTTCTCGCCCGTACCGGTCTGACCGATCGGGCGGTGCGGCTGTATATTTCCGAGGATCTGATCTGTCCGCAGAACAGACAGTCCTACACGGGCAGGAAAAATCTGGATTTTTCTGAGGAGGATATTCGGCAGCTGCAGCAAATTGCGGTTCTGCGAAAGGCAGAATTTTCCATTGAACAGATCCGCCTGCTGAAGCAGGACGCCCGGACGGCGGCAAAGGTACTGCAGGAGTATGTACTGGAAAAGCGCCGGAGGGTGGATGAGAGCCGGCGGATACTCAATGCTCTTGCCACCATTCCCCCGGAGCAAGAGATCTCCGTGGAGCTGATCTGCAGCCGCATCGAGGACGGCCTTCAGGAACAGCCCGTGCCGACAGAGGATCTGAAACCCTCGGTAGCACGTCGGATCGGTATTTGGGTGGTGCGGATCGCCAGCCTGCTGGCTTCCCTGTTCTTCCTGTTTTTGTTTTACATGATGGTCGTGATCCTCAAGGCCGAGTATCCTTTTGCCAGATATTCTCACGAGTTCTCCCATTATCTCGGCATCCTATATCCCCTGCCGGCTTTTTTGTGCTTCGGTGCGGTCTTTGTGCTTTTTGTCTGCAGAGTTCTGAGCAGAAAAGCCCGGCGCAGGCGCTCCATTATCGCCGGAATTCTTGCCACAGTGGGCTTTATGAGCATCTTTAATCCCTTCGGAATGATATCGATCCTGTTTGTCTCGCCGGTGTACTCCGAGACTTCCAATCCGGACAATTACCTGGTCTTTGGCGATTATGTGCAGTACTACGGCGGCGACATCAACATGCTGTTCCCCTCGGAGATCCCGGATTCCGCCATTGAAAGCCGCCAGTTTATGGAATTTAAAGAAACGACGGAATACTATTATTACTATGAGAAGGAATTTGATCCCTGTTATGATGTCTATGCCCAGTGGGAGCTGAGCGACGAGGAATTGGAGAGAGAATTCCGGCGGCTGGACTTTTTCTTTCCGGAGGGTGCAACGGAAGAACTCCGCTGGGGCGATTGGGTCTGCCGAAGCTATTCCGATTACGGGGATCTGCTGTCGGAGGTGAAGCCCATAGAGCATGACGACTACTATAACTACAGCTACAATTATCTGATTTTTGCCTACAACGAGGAAGAAAATCTGGTGCGCTACATTGCCAGCTACGCCATGGACGGCTCGAAAAACGGGCCTTATTTCCTGTATTTGGATTGGGAATAGAGGGTAAGGCAGCATTGGGAGCCCATACATCGGATCTCATCTATAATTTTACCATAATTAGGTTATGTAAACCAAATGCACTCAGGCAAAGATTCCTAAAAAAACACGAGCAGTAAGGCGAATCAATCTTTCTCGCAGGGGGGAAAACAGAAATTTGCCGGTCTGTATAGGAACTAACAACTAAGAGCTAAGGACGAAAAACTGAGGTGTGCCTTTGGCACGGATTTGGAATATTTAGCCCGTCAAACAGAAATTTGCCGAACAGTTTGGCGCAACCAAAGGCTCCCGTATTAGGAGGATTTTCAGGCTATGAATCAGGTATCAAATACGCAATGTCATTGCGAGGCCACTTGTGGCCGTGGCAATCCGCATCCTTAAAAACTACCGTTTTTACACAAAATCCCCATATAATCGAAACATTTTTGGAACGGATTGCCACGTCGGGCTTACGCCTCCTCGCAATGACATGGCTTTTCGGTAGCCTGTACTTCTATTGAAAAGGTGGATTTAGACGGAAGCAAACAGACCGAGAAACATCGATTTGACTCTTTTTATTTCCTTCAGCGAAGCTGACACATCCGTCACTCACTATTCACCATTCACCAATTCGGTAGCAAGTGCGTTCTCCGGGGACTCACTAAATGAATTACTTCCGAACACTCAATAGATACAAAAAAAGAAGCTGTCTCGGTTTGAGACAGCTTCTCTTGTGTTTGTAAGAAAAATTACTTGATCTCGACGGTAGCGCCGGCTTCCTTCAGATCGTTGGCGAGCTTCTCTGCGTCTTCCTTGGAGATAGCTTCCTTCAGGGTCTTGGGGCAGTTGTCAGCGATTTCCTTGGCTTCCTTCAGGCCCAGGCCGGTAGCGGCACGGATGACCTTGATAACGTTCAGCTTGGAAGCGCCAACTTCCTTCAGGATGACGTCGAACTCGGTCTTCTCTTCCACTTCAGCAGCGGCAGCAGCGGGAGCAGCAACAGCAGCAGCAGCGGCAGAAACGCCGAAGGTATCTTCCAGAGCATGGACGAGCTCAGCCAGTTCCAGAACGGACAGGCCCCTAACTGTTTCGATGATAGCAGCGATCTTTTCAGACATGGTAATATCCTCCTAAAAGTAATATGTTTTGATGATTAGGCTTCCGCAGCTTCTTCTGCGGGAGCGGGGCCGGCCTTCTGCTCACGGATCTGGTCAATGACGAATGCCAGAGCGGTGATGGGAGCCAGGAAGGTGCCCAGGACCTGAGCGATGAGAGCATCCTTGGAGGGAAGCTCGCCGAAGCCCTTGAGCTGGTCAGCGGACAGGACGGAGCCTTCTACGAGGCCGCCCTTGATTTTCAGAACATTCTTGTTCTTCTTGGCAAATTCGCAAATGATACGAGCAGGAGCGATGGGGTCACCGGTAGTGACGGCGAGAGAAGTGGTGCCGTTGAGCAGCTCATCGAACTCGGAGTAGCCGGCCTTGTTGGCGGCGAAGCGAGTCAGAGTGTTCTTAACGACGGTGTACTCAACACCGGCTTCACGGAACTGGTTACGCAGTGCGGTATCCTGTGCGACAGTGATGCCCTTGTAAGCGACGAAAACTGCGGAAGTAGGGTTCTGCAGCTTTTCGGTCAGAGCATCGACAATTGCCTTCTTGCTTTCAAGTACCTTGATATTGGGCAATGTTGTCACCTCCGAAAAAAATCCTCATGC